>JAJXXG010001098.1 GCA_021781255.1 Acidobacteriota bacterium | reverse complement strand
CGTGGGCAGCGGAGTCATTATCTCGCCGGATGGATACATTGTGACCAACGACCACGTGGTCGATGGCGCGACGGAGATGCGGGTCACGCTGAACGACCGGCGGGTGTTCCCAGCCAAGCTGGTGGGTGTGGACAAGCTGAACGATCTGGCGGTGATCAGGATCGAAGCGAAGAATCTGTCGAGCGTTCCGTGGGGCGACTCGGCGAAGCTGCATCCGGGGCAGACGGTGCTGGCCTTTGGCAGCCCGTTCGGATACTTCCAGTTTTCGGTGACGCGCGGCATTATCAGCGCGCTGAACCGGCCAAATCCGTACACGGACAATCCGCGGAAACCAGGCGCGTTCATCCAGACGGATGCGGCCATCAATCCAGGCAACTCTGGAGGGCCTCTGGTGGATGCGCACGGCGAACTGATTGGAATTGACACCTTCATCATCACCAATAGCGGGCAGTTTGCAGGGGCGGGCTTTGCTATTCCGTCGGAGATTGCCAGGGCCTCAGTCGAACAGATCATCAGGACCGGAACGGTGCATCACGGCTATCTTGGGCTGAGCATGAACGACGTAACACCCGACAACGCGCAGTTCTTTAATCTGCCAGACGCGACGGGAGCCATCGTCAGTCAGGTTACGCCGGACTCTCCGGCCAGCAGCGGCGGACTGAAGAATGGCGATGTATTACGGGAACTGAACGGCAAAAAGATTGTGGACGGGAGCGCGCTGCAGGTTGCGGTGAGCGAAACTGCGCCGGGAACCCACATCGATCTGGGAATTTTGCGTGATGGAAAGCCCGAAACTCTACACCTAGTTGTAGGTGAGTTTCACAAGCAGGCGACCGAAGAGGCCGTGAACGACGGATCGGGCTCGCAGCACGGCCGCCTGGGGCTAACGGTTGCCGACCTTTCACAGGACGTGCGGCAGCAACTTCATGTGCCGGACGAGGTGAAGGGCGCGGCGATCGCACAGGTGCGGCCCGGAAGCGCAGCTGACGACGCCGGACTGGCCCCCGGAGAGGTGATTCTCGAGGTGAATCGCCACCCGGTGACGGATGCAGACAACTTTGTGAGCCAAGTTCACTCCGTGCCGCAGGGGAAGGACATTCTGCTGCTGGTGTGGGCGAACGGCGGTGCGAGCTACCGCGTGGTGCATCCGGCGGAGAACCCGGAGAGCAGCATGTAGGTGGGTAGCGGAGAGAACGGGGCAGGCGCAGTTGAGCCTGCCCGGGCAAGTTAGCTGACATCTTGCAGCTTTTGCCTGCCGCGGAATCACGGGCGGAAGACGCCGGACGCGGTAGGACGGTGAATCCGGTGGCTGCAAGAGGGGCTGAAAAGACAGGCGGGAGGACGCCGAGGAGGTTGCCCGGGAAGCTCACGGCGACTCGGGTAACTTGGGCGCCCAACTCAGAGTCGGGGGGACGAAAGAGTTGGGCGCCGCGTCATGATTGTTTTGAGACGAAGGCTGCCGGCATACCGAGCAGCGATTGAGCGGGCCGGCCACCGATTGAGAGCGACAGGCGAAGCAAGCTCCGCAGGTTATGCTTTACGCGCGCGGACGGCTTCCTTGGCTTGAGCTTCGCCTCCGGCGGGGACCTCAGGCACATCCGCCTTGGCCGCGCCGATGTTCAGGCGCTTGCGCAGTTCAGCATCCATCCGTGCGAAGACCTCGCGATTTTCCTTGAGAAAGCTGCGTGTGTTTTCGCGGCCCTGGCCGATGCGCTCGCCATCGTAGCTGTACCAGGCGCCGGACTTCTCCACAATATTGTGGGTCACCGCAAGGTCGAGGACATCGCCCTCGCGGCTGATGCCTTCGCCGTAGAGAATGTCGAACTCCGCCTCGCGGAAGGGCGCGGCGACCTTATTCTTGACGATTTTGACTTTGGTGCGCGAGCCGACGACCTGATCGCCTTCCTTGACGGCGGCGATGCGGCGAATGTCGATGCGGACGGAGGAGTAGAACTTGAGAGCGCGGCCGCCCGTGGTGGTTTCGGGGTTACCAAACATTACGCCGATCTTTTCACGGATCTGGTTGATGAAGACGAGGGCGGTGCGGGACTTTGAGACCGTACCGGTGAGCTTGCGCAGGGCCTGGGACATGAGGCGCGCCTGTAGTCCGACGTGGGAGTCGCCCATTTCTCCGTCGAGCTCTGCTTTGGGCACGAGCGCGGCGACGGAGTCGACGACGAGAACATCGATGGCTCCGGAACGGACCAGTGCTTCAGTGATCTCAAGAGCCTGTTCGCCGGAGTCCGGCTGCGAGACCAGCAGATTATCGACATCGACGCCAAGTTTTTTGGCATAGATGGGATCAAGGGCATGTTCGGCATCGACAAAGGCGGCCATGCCGCCCTGGCGCTGGGCTTCGGCGATGACCTGCAAGGTGATGGTGGTTTTGCCCGAGGACTCAGGCCCGAAGACCTCAGTGACGCGGCCGCGCGGAACGCCGCCGACGCCGAGCGCAGCGTCGAAGCTGATGGAGCCAGTGGAGATTACAGCGATGGGCAGGAGGGCTTCACGGGAGCCGAGGCGGACGATCGACCCCTTTCCGAACTGCTTCTCGATTTGTGAAAGGGCAAGTTCTACGGCTTTGGCGCGGTCATCAACGATGGCCATTGGGAGGGCTCCTCAGAAAAGACGCTCACCCTGCTGGATCCATGCATTTACGGGCAGGAAACAGCGAGGGGCATGATTTTGATTTCGAAGGGATTGTAGCAGGATGGGACGGAGAAAGATAGAAAAATAGGCGAAGAGATGGGGAATCCTCCCTGCAACATTGAATTGTCAGGCTCTGTAAGAGCATCTTACATCATAATGCTATTAATGCATCAAAATTTCAAATGATACTTTAGAAGGCAAGTGATGTATCATGAATTGATGAGGACCACGGTCACGCTTTCAGAGCAAAGTCACGAGTTTGCGTCCTACTTTGCCCGCGCACGGGGGATCACATTAAGCGCGGCCATCGATGAGCTGATCCGAAGAGCGGAAGCAGCGCCTCCGGCGCCTCTCCCCGCGATCGAATACTCGGAGATCGGCCTGCCGATGCTGCCTCGGACGGGGAAGACGATCACTTGCGCGATGGTGAAGAAGCTCGAAGAGGAAGAAGAGTATGCCCCGGCGAAATTTGCTTGATTTGAACGTGCTGATTGCACTGGCCGACCCAGAGCACATTCATCGCCAAAAGGCTGAGCGTTGGTTTCTCTCGGCTGGCAAGGAGGACTGGGGCATCTGCCCGCTGACCGAAGCGGGCTTCATCCGCGTTGTAACGAATCCCGCGATGCGGCCGGCCGCGGTGACGCGGGAGAGAGCGATCGCGATCCTACAAGCTCTCATGGCGCATCCCGGCTGCCGTTACTGGCCCATTACGAATGCGGAAAGCTGGGTTGCTCTGACGGCACCGTTCGCGTCGCGCATCTCGGGCCACCACCAAGTGGCTGACGCTTATCTGCTGGGGTTGGCTATTAAGAATGACGGCGTCCTGGTGACATTCGATCGCGACCTAAAATACCTGGCCGGGCCGGACTATGCCGACAACCTTACGATCCTTGCATAGCGTCGAGGGGCTGCTTATACCGTATATGCGCCCACCCGCATCTCTTTCGTGGTCAGCTCATCGCATTGGCGGTCCAGCTTCTCATACTCGCTGTCATGGGCTCTGCGGAAGGCGCGGAAGGCCTCTTCGCTGGTCCAGCGGTCTATGGTGAGGTAGTTGCCCGGAATATAAGCATCGTGGAGCAGCTCGGTGCCTTTGTAGTCGGCCGATGCGCCGAAGAGCTGTGCCCAGGCGCCATCAGGGCGATAAGCTGCCTCAAAGGCAGCCACTTTGTCCTCTGCAATCTCAAACTGCCATATCACCACAAACATGCGGTCCCATTCCTGGGTCTATGGTAGCGCAACAGCGGACGAGCCAGAAGGCGGGTATTGCTGGGGCGCAGGCGGGCGGGAGTGGTAGTACCGAATAATGGAATACCGTCTCTTTTCAGAGCGCATACTTAGCTTGGGCTGTACCGTCAGGAGTGACCTTCCCCCGGTGGTCTCCCGATAGCCGCTCCGGCTGTTCAGCTTCACAAGCTATTGTTCGCTCAGGGTGTTTTATTGGGTCTGAGGCCCATGGGAAACTGACCTGTGCGGGGCTTCGATCGGCGTAGAATTCGGATGGGGATCGATGCA
>JAJXXG010000725.1 GCA_021781255.1 Acidobacteriota bacterium | reverse complement strand
GGCTTTCACCTCGGACGCCTCATCGAGTTCTTACGAGTGAAGAATCCCGCCTTTGCGGTCCGCTGATTTTGACCCTCATCTATCCCCAATGGAATGGGCACATCATGCCCGCTGCATCTCAGCCAATGTAGAAATGTGATCCGAATCACTTTGCGCGGTGCGTTCAAGCACATCCCTGCCCCTTTATGAGTGGCACGCTTTCCGGTGTGAGGTGTTTGCCGTGCGGGACCTCGAGACCCTTCGCTGGACGCATCCAGCCACAATCCTTGTCGCCACTGATTTGAGCGATTTGGACCATCTCATGCCGTTCGCCATGGAAGAGGCGGGCGAAACCGGGGCTCGGCTTATTCTGCTGCACGTGCTCTCTTCCACCGCCACCATCGCCGCCGATGCCGCCGGTATGCCGTATTACGATACCTTGGGCGCTTTAGAGACAGCGGAACAGGTGCTGCGGCCCTGGTGCGAACATGCTTCCCGGCGCGGCATTCGCTGCGACGCGTTGGTGCGCGAAGGCCAGGCCATCCTTCAAATTGCAGCGGCAGTCCGCCAGTTTCAGGTGGATCGCGTGCTGCTCGGGACGCGGAGCCGGAGCAAGCTCGGCAAGTTGCTCATTGGCTCTGTGGCAGAACAAGTGCTGCGCTCGGTATACCTCCCGGTCATTACCGTGGGACCCGAGGCTCATCTCCCGGTGGACAGAGGCGGAGAACGAGTTGTCCTCCATGCCACCACTCTTAGAGAGACCTCTCGCCCGAGCGCGGCGCTTGCCTGCCAGATCGCGGGTGCACAAAGGGCCCGGCTGGTCCTGCTCCACGTGCTTCCGCACAACCCCGAGATGGAGCACCAAGGACTGCCGGGCGGGCCGGACTCAGCCGTCATGCACGAATTGCGCCGCATTGTTGAAGAAACCGGCGCCGAATGCTGCACCGCCATCGAACCGGCCGTCGCGCACGGCAACCCGTCTATTGAGATTCTGGCTCTGGCGCAGGAGCGCCACGCCAGCCTGATCGTGCTCGGCGCCACGCGCCGCACAGCCCTTGATAACCTTACCCGCGACCGCACCATCTACCGCGTGCTCGCCCACGCGCGCTGCCCGGTCCTCACTCTGCGCGAACCGCAGGTCGTGCCGGAAGAGATCCACGCCGAAACCTCCACAGCGCGCCATCATTGATCCGGCCCTCAAATACTGTCATGCTGCGTCAGGACCAGCTTCATCTCCTCGGGAGCCCGGTTGGACCGCCAGTGCGACGCGCTGCAGCGTGAAGATGATTTTTTTCGGGATCGATTATTTATATGGGAACAAATCGACTTGAAACGCCATAGTCCTGGCATTTCAAATATATCCGTGTGTTTTTTCTCAGATAGATTGAACCCGCCAGCACATTCATTTTCTAATCGGGACGCGTCTGGTTGGCCGGAGCTTATGCCGTGAGTATCCCTGTCGCGACTCACGATCGCCGCATCTGGCTTCGCGTGGGCGTGTTGCTCGACGGCATAAGCACACGGCCAAAGAAAAATGCGCACGTCGTCTACGACAAAGGCCAGATTCTGTTTGCCGGCGAAGATTCACCTCCGGCGGAGATCGTCCAGCCCGGGCGGCAAATGCCTGACCGGGATCTTGCGGAGTATACGCTGCTGCCGGGGTTGGTGGATGCGCACGCGCACATGTTTCTCGAAGGCGGGGAACTGGATCTGCGCGAGCGCACGGCGTATCTGGAGCAAACGCCTGAGGAACTGCTGCGGCTTGCGCGCGCGCGCCTCAAAAAGTTGTTGCGGCTTGGCGTGATTGGAGTGCGGGACGCGGGCGACAAACACGGGGTGGGCCTGGCGTTGAGCAGGTTATGCGAAAGCGCGGATCGCAAATTGATGCCATATGTGGAAAGTCCAGGTGAGGCTATCCATCGCCATGGCCGTTATGGAGGATTCATCGCCGGACCTATGGAGGAGTTTGATTCGGCACGCGAGTGTGTAGAGGCACGCGTGAGGGCCGGCGCCGACCGCATCAAATTGATCGCGACCGGAGTCATCAATTTCAAGAAGGGCGCAGTTACCACCGCGCCGCAGATGACAACAAACGAGATTCGCGAGTTGGCAGCGGCCGCGAAGTCACTGGGGAAACAAACGCTGGCTCACGCTTCAGGCGATCGCGGCATCGAGCACGCGATTGAGGGCGGCGTGGATTCGGTGGAGCACGGGTTCTTTGTTCGCGAAGATCAACTGGCAAAGATGCGCGACCGGCAGATCGCGTGGGTGCCGACGTTTGCGCCGGTCCAGGAGCAGTTAAATCATGCCGCCGCATTTGGCTGGGATGAAAGAGTAGAGGGGAATCTGAGAAGGATTCTCGATCAGCATGCGGAAAGCCTGATAAAAGCGCACAGGATGGGAGTGCAGGTGATCGCAGGCAGCGATGCCGGATCCTGCGGCGTGGCGCACGGCGTCGGACTCCTCTACGAACTTGAATTGATGGAGCGCGCGGGACTTTCTGCGATTGCGGCCATCAATTCAGCGACGGGAGCCGGCTCAGAGCGGCTGGCCTACAAGGAAAAATTCGGACAGATCAAGCCAGGACACCGCAGCCGCTTCCTGCTGACGCGGCATGCGCCACTCGAAAGCGTGAGCAACCTGAAGAGGCACAAGTTTGTGATCTTCGACGGCGAAGTGCTGGAGAGTGATGAAGGGACCAACACCGATGGCTTGTGATCGCTGTTCATTGCAGTTCGCAGAGTGAAGAATGGGATAGAGCCTGTTTATCTCTTCTTCCGGCGGGGACACTGCCCTGGCAGCGATATCTCGATTTTCGAGATACCCATCCGCCGAAGGCCGCGCCAGAGTCTGTTATTAACTTTCGCAGCGCCGGGGAAGGGTTTATTGCCGGCACCGCAGGCGGTTATATTCCTAGAAAGGAGTCAGCTACCATGCCTGAACCCACCATCGCCCAGAAGGGACCTTATCCTGTCGACGTGGAGGCCACCAAGACTTACTTTTGGTGCGCCTGCGGAAAGAGCGCGAACCAGCCATTCTGCGACGGCAGCCACAAGGGAAGCGGATTTTCGCCGGTGAAATATGAGGCTACCGAGTCGAAGACCGTCTATTTTTGCGGGTGCAAGCACACGGCCAATCCGCCCATGTGCGACGGAACACACGCTAAGCTTTAAGGGCATTCCAATTCAGCATTGTGCAGCGCCGGGGCGGACTCTTGAGCGCATGCCTGGCGAAAGCTGCCTTTATAACAGAACCGGAAAAGCTGTACCCAGCCGCACGTCTTCTAAGTGGCTTTTTCTAAAAGAAAAAGCCACCTTGCAGACCTCTTGCAAAGGTACCTGAATTCTGGTTCTGCGCAATCTACGCTTGCGCGACCGGGGCGGGCTTGGGTTTGGGTGCGTCCTGCTTTTTGGCCGGCGCCAGGATGGCGTGCAGAACCGTCCCTTCCATGCGCGGCATGAACTCGACAATGCCGGCGTCGCCGATGTCCTGAATGAGGCGGTTGATGATTTTGTAGCCCAGCTCGCGGTGCGTCATCTGGCGGCCGCGGAAGCGGAGGCTCGCCTTCACCTTGTCGCCCTCGGATAAAAAGCGGACGGCTTGGTTCTTCTTGGTCTGGTAGTCGTGCTCATCCACGGTGACGCTGAACTTGACTTCCTTAATGGTGATGACTTTCTGCTTCTTGCGCGCGGCGCGCTCGCTCTTTTCCTTTTCGTAGAGAAAACGGCCGTAGTCCTGGATGCGGCACACTGGGGGGACGGCGTTGGGCGAGACCTCGACCAGATCCAGACCGCGCTCGCGTGCGATCTTCAGCGCCTCAAAGGGCGGAAGAATTCCAAGTTGTTCGCCGTTTTCGTCGATGACGCGGATTTCGCGCGCGCGAATCCGGTCGTTAATGCGGATAAAGGACTTGGCCGAACGTTTATCGAATGCGATGGTGCTCCTCCACAACGCGTGCTGGGCGAGCCGGGGCAGAGTGCCCACAGGCTTCGGACGCACAGGCGCAAACTGAGTATAGCATTGGCTTGGCTCTGGCGAACAAAGGGTTTAGAGCTGCGGGTAGCCTTCCAGCGCCCCCTCGGCGGTCAGATCCGTCACTCGCACGCGCAACAACCGGTTGGCTGGCAAACGCCCATCGAGCTCCGCGGGAAGAAAGTTTTCGGTGAGCACAGCGGTGCGGCCCTGCTCGGAGAGTGCCGCCGGCGTGTGCAGCGTGATAGCGGAGATCTCGCTGCCGATGAAGCGGCTGCGGTGGGTGTGGGTTTTTTCGGCAGCCAGTGCGCGAAGCGCGGACAGGCGCTCGTCAACGGCGGCCTGCGAAACCGGAGATTCCGCGTGGAGAGCCCAGGCGCGCGTTCCCGGCCGCGGAGAAAAAGGAAACAGGTGAAGATAGCCGAAGGGCAGCGTGCGAATGAAGGCGAGGGTTTCTTCGAACTCACGGTCCGTTTCGCCGGGGAAGCCAACCATCACGTCGGCGCCGAGCGTGAGTTCGGGCCCGGCGGCGCGGATCAATGCGGCAACCTTCTCAGCGTAGTGCCAGGGCCGGTAACGCCGATGCATGCGGCGCAACACGGCGTCGGAACCGGACTGCAGCGGCAGATGCGCGTGGCGCGCAAGACGGCTCCCGCCAAAGTCGCGCATCAGGCCGATCAAATCATCGTCCCAGTCCATAGGCTCAATGGAGCTCAGGCGCAGCCGAGGCAGCGGCGTGCGCTCCAGAATCGCGCGGACCAACCCCGCCAACGTCTCTCGCACAGAACCAGAAGAAGATCCCCAGCGGCCGAGGTTGATGCCTGAGAGCACCAGTTCCTTGCCTCCGGCGGCCGCAAAACCCTCCACCTGCCTCATCACCGCTGCGCGGGGCAGACTTTTGGAGGAGCCCCGGGTCTGGGGGATGACGCAAAACGTGCATCGGTTACCGCATCCCTCCTGGATCTTCAGGTTGGGCCGGGTTTGAGCGCCGGGCGCAAGCTGCGCCTCATGCAAATATGTCTCATCAAGAAAAGAGTGCGCGAAGCGGTCGTCGACCCACACCGGCGCAGCAGTTGGCGCGCTCCCGTTCAGGAGCGATTCGACCGGGACCAGCGCCGGCGGCAAGGTTCCATTTGCAGGTTCTCCGTGGGCGAGGCCGAAGATGATTTCGGGCGCGAGCGCCTTATGGCTGTTGCCGACAACGGCCGACACGCCGTCAATGCCCGCCAACTCGTGCGGTGCACGCTGCGCGTAACAGCCGGTGACAACGATCTTTGCCTGAGGATTCACGCGGTGCGCTCGGCGGATAAAGGCGCGCGCGGCGCGATCAGCCTCGGCGGTTACACTGCACGTGTTCACCACCACCACATCGGCCGCCGCGGGCTCACCCTCGGCCATGCCAGCCGCGCGCAGCCGGCCGCTGACGGCCTCGCCGTCGGCGCGCGCCGCCCTGCAACCGAAGTGCTCGATGTGAAAGCCCGGCATCTCTTCCAGTGTAGAGCCGCACGGCTTTGCAGCGGATTCGCATCCATATGCCGCAGCCGCCAAACCGGCTCTGGACATGCTCAAACACAGTCTTCGATATACTGCAGGTGGTGGTTGCCATCCGTAGATCCACTCTTCACCATGTCATTATTTGCGAGCGCCGACATTCCGGTTCCGCCTCGGCCTGCCGCTAAGGGTCAAACGTGGCATATCATTGGTTACGTTTACTTTAGCTTCATTTGCTACGTTTCCGTTGGCCTGCCGCTCGCCGTTCTGCCGCCGGTTGTGCATCTGCGCATGGGCTTGAGCGTGGTCCTGGCCGGCTTGGTCATAAGCATCCAATACATCGCCACGCTGTTTAGCCGACCCTGGGCTGGCCGCATCTCCGATCACATCGGCGCCAAGGTTTCTGTGCTGTGGGGCATGGCCCTCTGCACCGCGAGTGGTGCGTTGCTTGCGGGCGCCGCGGCGTTCACCAGCGTCCACTGGCTCAGCTTCGCCGTTCTCATTGCCAGCCGCCTGGTTTTGGGTGTGGGCGAGAGCCTGGGCTCTACCGGCTCCACGATCTGGGGAATCACCAGCGCCGGCCCTGAACATACTGCCAAAGTCATCGGCTTCAACGGCATCAGCACCTACGGCGGCATGGCGCTGGGCGCGCCCCTGGGTGTCTTTCTCGACCAGCAATGGGGCTTTGTGTCCATCGGCACCGTCACCATCCTCATCGGCGCCGTCAGCTTTGCCATGGCCTGGCGCAAGAGCCCCGTTCCAGTCGTGCCCGGTAAACACCTCCCCTTTGCCCATGTGCTGGGACGCGTGGCGCCGCACGGCATGGGCCTGGCCCTCGGCGGCGTCAGTTACAGCGTACTGGCCACGTTCGTCACGCTGTTTTATGCCAGCCGCCACTGGAACGGGGCAGCTCTTTGCCTCACAGCCTATGGGATTGGGCTTATCGCAGTGCGCGTGCTCTTCCTGCGCACTATCAGCCGTTACGGCGGATTTCCGATGGCGATCATCTCGCTTTCCGTTGTATCGGTAGGGATGCTGATGCTGTGGCTGGCGGTCGCTCCGTGGATGGCCATGGCTGGCGCGACGATAAGCGGCATGGGCTTTTCGCTCGTGTTTCCCGCCATTGGCGTCGAGGCGGTCAAGCGGGTTCCCGAATTCAATCGCGGCACCGCGCTGGGCGTTTACACTGCCTTTTCCGATGTGTCGTTCTTTCTTGTCGGCCCCATAGCCGGCGCCATTATCGGCTTATTCGGCTACTCGAGCGTCTTTCTCTTCGGCCTCATCAGCGTGCTCGCCGCGCTGGGCATTTGTGTGGTACTTGCTGGGCGGGCGAGGGTCGCCCGCGAATCGACGAATCCCTGAAACATAACAATGGAACTCCTCACCGTGGGGCGTTCGATGCCCGTTTATCAGGGACTCAGGCAATTCGTGCATAATGTTCTGAACGGCTGAGGGTGAAGGAGTGTTCCATGTTTTCTCTCCGCATCACCTTGTGCATTGGACTCGCGCTGGCTTCCTGCGTGGCATCTGCGCAATCGGACTCCGAGTCCACAGCGCAGGACGAGACCGAGCTTCCCAAGCCTGCGCCATGCATTCCCGATGGAAAGATGCACCAGGTCCACATCGTATTGCTGGACAGGGCCTACTCCGGCAAACGGGTGTCTACGTGCGAGAAGCGGCTGGAAGATGGAACCGTCTTCAAGGCAACCAAGACTTCCTGGGAATGGCGCGACTCGCATGGAAGGTGGCGCATTGAAGAGCCGGACTTCTTTCCGGAGCAGGAGAAACGCCACCATGTGAGCGTCATCGATACGGTGATCCATACGGAGTGGAGCTGGACTGAGGGCGAAGGGGCGGATCACACCGCGATCATGTTTCGCTACAAGGCCAGCCAGGACTTTATTGAGCCAGAGATTAATCGCAATCTCCTGCCGGGCGGGAACCTGGAACCGCCTTTGATAGCTCACTTTGCTCAACCCGAGGGCCCAGGTTATCACCAGGAGATTCTGAAGCCGAAAATGATCAACGGTGTGTGGTCGGAAGGGGAGCGTCTCATCAGCATCGTGCAGCCAGGCATGATGAACAACAAGTCAAATCGTCCGGAGACCGTCGTCGACGAGTTCTGGGAGTCAGTGGATCTGTTGGAAGAGGTTCGGCATCGTACGGATGACCCCGAGCTGGGGAAGATGGATATTGAACTCATCGACATTGATCAGGCTGAACCTGACCCAGTGCTCTTCCGCCCGCCGCCGGATTACCGGATCCTGGACGCAACGCGTCCGGACGTTCCTCCGCGGCCCGATCCTCTGATTGTGATTCAAGCGCCCGAGAAGGAATAAAGGCTTTCGGCCAATCCAAAATACAACGGCCACCCTTGCAGATGGCCGTTGTGCGTAACTGACGACTGATCACTGACAACCGATCACTGTTTTTACCGCTCGCCCTTGCGCCAGTTGACCAGGTCGCCCAGCGTGGTGGTGGAGCTGGAGACGGGCGCCTTGTGGGCGCTCTCCTTGTAGTGTTCGACCGTGGCACGGCTGGCCTCGTGGCCCGACGATGCGCGCAGGCTCAGGCCAACCTTCTTTTCTTCCACGTTGATTTTGATGATCTTGAAGTCGTGCTCCAGGCCCAGTTCGAGCTTGGAGTGGCCGTCCTGCGGGTCGCCGGCCTCGGAGACGTGGCACAGACCCTCCACGCCCTCAGCGATTTCGACGAACGCGCCGAACTGCGCCGTGCGCAGAATTTTGCCGTGCACCACGTCGCCCACCCGGTGAGTAGCAAAGAAGCTTTCCCACACATCGGGCTGCAACTGCTTGATGCCCAGCGAGAGGCGGCGGTTCTGCGGCTCGACGCCCAGGACCACGGCCTTCACCTTCTCGCCCTTCTTCACGATTTCAGAGGGATGCTTGACGCGCTTGGTCCAGCTCAGGTTGGAGACGTGAACCAGTCCGTCGATGCCATCCTCGATTTCGACGAAGGCGCCGAAGTCGGTAAGGTTGCGCACGCGGCCCTCGACGATGGCGCCGGTGGGATACTTGTCGGTCAGGTTCTCCCACGGATTCTCCAGGAGCTGTTTCATGCCGAGAGAAATACGGCGGTCGGCGGGATTCACACTGAGGATCACGGTGTCTACCTGGTCGCCGGGCTTGATCAGCTTCGAAGGATGCTTGAGGCGCTTGGACCAGGTCATCTCAGAAAGGTGAACCAGGCCCTCGATGCCTTGCTCCAGCTCAACGAACGCGCCGTAGTCGGTAACGGAAAGCACGCGCCCATGCACCTTGGCTCCCACGGGGTAGCGCTCGGTGGCGTCGAGCCACGGGTCGGGCGTCAACTGCTTAAAGCCCAGCGAAACCCGCTGCTTTTCCTTGTCGAACTTGAGTACTTTCACCTGGATCTCGTCGGCCACGTTCACCAGGTCGCGGGGATGGGTAAGGCGTCCCCAGCTCATGTCGGTAATGTGGAGCAGGCCGTCGATGCCGCCGAGATCGACAAACGCGCCGTAATCGGTGAGGTTCTTGACGGTTCCGGTGAGGATGGAACCCTCCTCAAGATGCTCCATTGTGGCCGAGCGTTTGGAGTTCTGCTCTTCTTCCAGCAGTTCCTTGCGGCTGACCACGACGTTGCCGCGCTTCTTGTTGAGCTTGATGACCCTGACCTGGATCTGCTGGCCCAGGTAGCCGTCAAGATTGCGCACCGGCCGGATCTCAAGCTGCGAGCCGGGCAAGAAAGCCTTCATGCCGATGTCGACGGTGAGTCCGCCCTTGACGCGGCTCACCACGGTCCCCGTTACGGGAGTCTTTTCGCTGGCGGCCTTCTCGATCACGTCCCACACGCGCAAACGCTGCGCGCGCTCATAGTTCACCAGGTAGCCGCCCTCGGGCTCCTCGCGCTCGATGACCACGTCAATCAGGTCGCCGGGCTGGAACTTGACCGCTCCGGTATGGTCGGTCACTTGCTCCAGAGGCACCAGGCCCTCGGACTTGAGGCCCACATCCACGACCAGATACTTATCGGTCTGCTTCGCAACCTTGCCGGAGATGATCTTGTCTCCGTACACCTCGACGGCGGCCGCTTCAGCGGCCTGCTCGCGCTCAAAAGCAGCCAGAGCCGCGGAAAAATCCTCGTTTGGCTCGGTCGCAGCATGAGCTTCTGGCGCGGGCTCCGCAATGGCTGCCGGCGCTTCTGCCTCAATCGCAGGCGCGGGCTCCACTTCGACGGGCGGCGTTGCAGCGGCAGGAGGCGCCAACTCAACCTCAGGCGCGGCTGCGATTTCCGGCGTTGCGGACAGTTCCTCTTCAGCGGCCTCAACAACAGGCACGGTTAGGGCATCTGCGTCCAGTGGGGATGCTTCGACAATTGCTTCGGCCTCAGGGTTGGACGTGGATTCACGCAACGGCTGGTCAATTCTTGCAAGATGTTCCAGCTCCGTCGCAGGGTCTAGCGTTGGGGTTTCCAATGTAGTGTTCAGGGTTATGCTCTCGGTTTCGGGATTGACGACGTTTGCCATTACTGCCAGCTCCGGGACTCCGTGCTCCAGCAGAGACTTTCGCCAACCGCTGGGTGGCTTCCGCGCCGCGTGCCGCAGCGGATTTGGGTTCCGGTCGCCCTCGAGCCCTGGTATTGCCCTCGCGCCATGTGACGCGCCGGTTCCGTCTTCCGCAGGAAAAGTCGCCCCACCCGGTTGCTTTGGGGTCGAACGCGACGTGTCTCCATCGGGAAACGCCGGCAGGCAACGGCGTGCTGGGAGGGCGGCCGCAACTCACTGCTGGAATCCGCGCAGGAAGCTACACCAGTGAGTGTAGCAACCTCCGCAATCCAGCGTCAATCGCGGGGCGGCGAGGGAACTCGGGCCGTGCGGTCGCGCTGCGGCGAGCCAGGGCGGCGAATCCCTTCTATACTGGATCGAACAGCGAGCCTGGCAATGGATCATCTTTGGACTCCCTGGCGATTTGCCTACGTCACCACGGCGGAGAACGCGGTGCGCGCCGGCGTTCCCGCGGCGCTCGATGCGTGGCCCGGCGATCTGGGCTGCGTGTTCTGCAACCTGATCGCCTCAATCGACCACGCCATCGCGGACGGAATGGATCGCGAGAAGGCCGAAGCTGCCGGAGGCCTGATTTTGCGCGCAAAGCACTGTTTCGTTTGCCTCAACGCGTTCCCTTATACCTCAGGGCACGTAATGGCCATGCCCTACGCGCATCTTGACCGGCTGGCCGCGTTGCCCACCGAGGCTGCGCATGAGCTGATGGACCTGGCGCAACTTACAGAGCGGGTTCTGGAGCGGGTGTACACGCCGCACGGCTTTAACTTCGGCATGAATATCGGACAGGCCGCGGGCGCGGGCGTGGCCGGACATGTCCATCTGCACGCCATGCCGCGCTGGATCGGCGACACCAGCTTTATGACCTCGGTTGGCGAGACGCGGGTGCTGCCGGAAGATCTGGGAACGACGCGACGGCGGCTGCGGGAGGCATTCGAACAGATTCCGGGCCGGGATTTGTAACAAACCAGCAAGAAATCGTTACAAAAAGTTAGATTCGAGCGGACGCTCTTTATATAAGATGGGTGCGCCGTGAAATACGGCTGCGAGGAACCGATGAAAACACTACTCTGTGCTTGCGCTGCTCTGCTCATGACGCTTAGCGCGGCAACCGCAATGGCTGCCGACGTGACTGGAACCTGGACGGCGGATATGAAAACGCCGGACGGCAACAGCATTCACTTGACCTATACATTCAAGCAGGACGGCACCACGCTGACCGGGACAGAACAGGGACCGCAAGGCGATCCCATGGAGATCAGCAACGGCAAGATCGATGGCGACAAGTTTTCCTACGACATCTCGTTCAACGGCATGACAGTTCACCACGACTGCACCGTGACCGGCGACGAAATCAAGATGTCGGCGAAGTCGGACTCGGGAGGTTTCCCGGACATGGAACTGACGCTGAAGCGGGTGAAGTAGACGTCACCTGCAGCTCCGTCAGCGCCGCGGTAGGCCGAATTCGGCTACGGATTCGCTTTCGAGGGTCCGTCGGTCTCTGCCGTGAGGGCGAGGTCTGATGCCGGCGCCCAATCTTCAGCGGTGAGGAGGCGCGGCTCTGCTGGCAGCGCCTCAAACTGCTCGATCTCATCGCTGCTGTGCACCAGGCTGCCAAGTTTGCGTGCATGAAAGAAGGCTCCGCCGCGGCCCTCGACGGCTCCCACGAACCTGTTATAGCTCCCCACCGCGTTTTCAAGCGCGGCGCCCAGCTTGCCGAAATATTCGTGCGCGTTGACGAGTTTGTTGTACAGGTTCGTGCCGGCTTCCTGAATCGCCTTGGCATTCTGCGTCACCTGCGACTGCTGCCAGCCGTACGCAACGGCTTTCAATAATGCGATCAGCGTGGTCGGGGTCGCCATGACCACATTGGCCTGCGAGCCGAACTCGATGAGCGCGGGATCGGCCTCGAGGGCCGCGCTGAACAACGCTTCACTGGGCAGAAAGCAGACGACGAACTCCGGCGTGTGATCGAACTGCTTCCAGTAGGCCTTGCTGGAAAGTTGGCGCAGGTGCGCCTTGACGCGCTCGGCATGTGCCGCGAAGCGCAGCTTCTGCGTGGCAGGGTCGCCGTTCTCACCTGCGTCGAGAAAGGCGTCGAGCGGAGTCTTGGCATCCACCACAATTTCGCGGCCATTGGGCAGTTGGATGGTCAGGTCCGGACGCTTCATGATGTCGTCCTCATCGCGCGCCGTCACCTGCTCAGAGAAGGAGCAGTACGCGACCATCCCCGCGTACTCCACGCAGCGCTTGAGTTGCAGCTCACCCCAGTTGCCGCGCGTCTTTGGCGCCCGCAAAGCAGTGATTAACTGCGCGGTCTCGTTCTTCAACGCATCGAGCGACGCGGGAATGGAGCTTTTGATGTTTTCGACCAGCGTTCTCACCTCGGAGTACGCGCCCGAGCGCTTAACCTCCAATTCGCGAGTCTGGGTGTCGAGTTTGGTGAGCGCATCCTTCAGCGGGTCCAACAAATTCCTGATGGCCAATTCCTTAGCTGCCAAGGCACTTTCGGCGTCGGCGGCTTTGCTTCCAAGTTCCATTTTGGCCAGGGTCAGAAAGCTCTCATTATTCGCGTTCAATGCTTTGGCAGCCAAGTCTCCGAAGGCTTTATCCAGATCTGTCTGCATCTGGGCGTATTTTTTCTTTTCCGCATCGAAATTCGCCTCCATCGCGCGCAAATCGCCCGTCATATGGGTGATGCTCTCCTGCAACCGCCTTCCTTCATCAGCCTGCGCGGCTCTTTCCGCCTCAAGGCCTGTTACTCTGTCGCGCAGTAACCGGACTTCCGGCTGTGCAGAGACTTTTCCCAAGAGGTAGCCCAGCAATACACCTGCAAATGCTGCAACCGCACCCACGATCAAAGTGAGCATCGTCTTGCCCCCATCCCTTTTCGCTCAATAAAACCTCTAGCACCAAACCAACAGAACACGCGCATCGAGAGCGGCGAACCGCGGTTATGCCCGGTGTGAAAAGGTTACTGTCGCCCACGCCCTTTTGTAACCCCCCAACGGACACCACCATGACCGAGTGGTTGACACAGCCCCACATCCTACACCATGATTTGACACCGCGCCCCCACGCGCTCAGGGCCAGGGAGCCAAGGGTGTCGAAAAGCCTTTTGAGACATGATAACTAAAACAAAAAAAAGAAGATAGTTAAATAACCTTAACGTTAGACGATTTGACGGAATAGTGAATTTCTGATACACATCGATATATCGCGATACGTCGATAAGGTGGAATCTGCATGGTGACAGCAACCGTTGAAAAGATCGGAGCCGAATACAAGGTAGCCGACATGAGCCTGGCCGATTGGGGCCGCAAGGAGATCGTGATCGCCGAGCAGGAGATGCCGGGGCTGATGGCAATCCGGAACAAGTATGCGGCAGAGAAGCCGCTGGCCGGGGTGCGCGTGACCGGTTCGCTGCACATGACCATTCAAACGGCTGTCTTGATTGAAACCCTGGCCAGTCTTGGAGCCGCAGTCCGGTGGGCGAGCTGCAATATCTTTTCGACACAGGACCATGCGGCGGCGGCCATTGCGGCGGCGGGAGTTCCGGTGTTCGCGTGGAAGGGCGAAACGCTGGAGGACTACTGGGAGTGTACCTATCGCGCGCTCACGCACAAGGGCGGCAAGGGACCGCAGCTTGTGGTGGACGACGGCGGCGACGCGACGCTGCTGATTCACAAGGGCTACGAGCTGGAAGACGGAGACGGCTGGGTGGATACGCCCAGCGGCAATCACGAGGAGCAGGTGATCAAGGACCTGCTGAAGAAGGTTTTTGCAGAGGACCCGCAGCACTGGCACAAGGTGGTGAAGGAGTGGCGCGGCGTGTCGGAGGAGACGACGACGGGCGTGCACCGGCTCTACAAGATGATGGAGACGGGGAAGCTGCTGGTTCCGGCGATTAACGTGAATGACTCAGTGACGAAGAGCAAGTTCGACAACCTTTACGGCTGCCGCGAGTCGCTGGCTGACGGGATTAAGCGAGCGACGGACGTGATGGTGGCGGGCAAAGTGGCCGTGATTTGCGGCTACGGCGACGTGGGCAAGGGCTGTGCGCACTCGCTGCGCGGCATGGGCGCGCGCTGCATTGTGACGGAGATCGACCCCATCAACGCGCTGCAGGCTGCCATGGAGGGGTTCGAAGTGGCGACGGTCGAGGACACGCTGGGCCGCGGCGATATTTACGTTACCTGCACCGGCAACACAGACATCATTACGCTCGAACACATGCAGAAGATGAAGGACCAGGCGATTGTCTGCAACATCGGGCACTTCGATAACGAAATCCAAATCGACCGGCTGAACGCGGCGGCGGGCGTGACCAGGCTGAACATCAAGCCGCAGGTGGATTTTTACAAGTTCCCGGCCGGGAATGGAATCTTCGTTCTGGCCGAGGGGCGGCTGGTAAATCTGGGCTGCGCCACGGGCCATCCGAGCTTTGTGATGAGTAACAGCTTCGCCAACCAGACGCTGGCGCAGATCGATCTGTGGAAGAACCGCACGAGCTATAAGGTGGCCGTGTACACGCTGCCCAAAAAGCTTGACGAGGAAGTGGCGCGGCTTCATCTGGGAAAGATCGGCGTGAAGCTGACCCGGCTGACCCAGAAGCAGGCCGACTACATCGGCGTGCCGGTGGAAGGTCCGTATAAGGCGGAGAATTACAGGTACTAGGGGCCAGAGAACAGAGAACAGAGAACAGAGAACAGAGAACAGAGAAAAACTCGCGGGCCGGCGGTTTTCGCAGTGTGTCAGGTGACGTGGCTCAATCGTGCGCTGACTGCGTGAAAGCTTACCGCCTTTTGCGCCCTGCGAAGAGGTGCCACAGCCTCCATAGTCCACTGTGCAGCAGGTGCGTCTGCTGGGCCTTCAGCGCTGCGTAGGAGCGTTCCACGTAAATATCGAACTCCGGCGGCCAGCCGATCATGGAGCGGCGCTCGGAGTAATCGCCCTCGGCCCACTTTGACAGCAGCGCCTTGTAGCCCACTACGTGAGTCACAAAGTCGAGCAGGCACTGCGGCATCTCTTCCTCGACGATCAGGTGCGCATTCTCGATGATGATCTTCTCGCGAATATCGTTCAGGGGCATGAAGATGGTGGTCATCCACAGCGTCCACTCCTTCAAATCCTCGTCGCGGATGGGATGGCACTGCTTCTTGCCCTGCTTTTCGAGCAGCGAGCGGTAGGCGATGTTGCCCGCCACCGTAGCCACGTAGAGCGGCCCGTAGAACTGGTTCAGGCGCTGGTCGATCAGGCGGAGGTGGTCGGCGCGGCGAGCCATGAAGCGGGTGATCCAGAACGTGATCAGGTAGCCGGCGAAGGCCAGGAGGACCGTGAGGACAGCGGCGTTCTGCAGAGAGCCGGAAAAGACAATCGAGGATGGATCCATAGCTATGCGACCTTAGGCGTGGATGACCTTGCCCGAAAGTATACCCGTTGGCAGGGCGGCTGGACCGTGATCGCGGCAGTTGGGTGCGGACGCAGTTCCAATCCGCTACTTCGAGTGTCTGGCGGGAACGGGCTTTACCCGCTCGGGAACGACCTTGATCTCAAAGAGCTTGGGCCACAGCTTGCCGGTGACGAAGAGCCGGTCGCGCGCGGCATCGTAGGCGATGCCGTTGAGCACTGCTTCGGGGTCTGAGACCTCGTTGGGCGCGAGCAAGCCGGTAAGGTCGATCCAGCCCAGCACCTGGCCGGTGGCGGGCGAAATGCGGGCAATGCGGTCGGCGTGCCACACGTTGGCATAGATCTGGCCGTGTATGTACTCCATCTCGTTCAGTTGCGTCACGGGAGAGCCGTGATCCTTCACCTCGATTTGCCGCACCTCGCGGAGGGTCTGCGGATCGAGAAAGTGCAGGGTCGCAGTTCCATCGCTCAGGATCAGGCTTCTGCCGTCCTCTGTAAGCCCCCATCCTTCTCCCGGATAATGCATTGTGCGCAGCAGCCGAAAGCTGAAACGGTCGTAGACAAAAACCACGTGCGACTGCCAGGTGAGTTGAACAAGCGTGCTGCCCCATGGGGCAAGCCCTTCGGCAAAATACCTTTCCGGTACGTCAACCCTCTGCAGCACGCGGCCGGTTTCCAGGTCAACCATGCGCAGCGAGGAGCGCCCGTTGAGGCCGGTGCTCTCGTATAAATGCCCATCCACAAAGGCCAGCCCCTGCGTGTAGGCCTGTGGGTCGTGCGGGTAGATGTGAACAATGCGATAAGTGTCGGCCGCGAAAGCAAGTAGAGCAGTCTCGATGCAGAAAACAAGGGCGACGAGCGCGCGAAAAAGAGGGGGACAGCGCATGGTATGGATTCTAGTTGATCGGTCTGGCCGCGTGATTTTGCGTCTGCCGGATTAAGGTTCCAGGTAATCACCCCTGGGCGCAAAAAGCCCTCGTCAGGAACGCCGAAGGTGGCGCACCTAAATTCGTCCGCCGTGCAAACGCCCGAAGGCGCGGGCGAGAAGGAGCGAGATGAGCAGCATGCCTGCTCCAACAGCGAGCACTTGCGGTATGTTATGAAGGCTGAAGCTGCCCACGCGAATGATAAGCAGGTAAGCGGCAGCGAGATTGAAGAAGCCCCACAGAATGTTCACGGTTGACGACGACAGGCCCTTCCCCCGCGGCTTGGCGAAGGGAGTCTGGTAGGCGCTCCCCGAGATTCCGTTGATCAAATGTGGCTGCGCATTGGCGAGGAACGCCCCGCCGAAGAAATAACTCAGGAAGAAATACGAGTGCATGGTGGCCCCGTTCCGGCGAACACCCAACATATTACCAAAG
>JAJXXG010001254.1 GCA_021781255.1 Acidobacteriota bacterium | reverse complement strand
TAAAATCACCATCAGCGTGAATGATGGAGTATCAAAGCAGCAATTGGCGCAATCCGCCCCCTTCGAGGTGACGCAATAAGACCCTCTGCGTCGAATGGACGCAGAGGAGTAAATCTCGTGCGCGGTCGGTCCGGGTTTCCCCGACCCTCCTTCCGCGGCAGACAAGGGTTAGCTCGCTGATTCATTCAATCGATTGCTGATTCGGACGCACATCAAACGCGCGCTCGCAAGCTGCCTTCTGGCGGCTCTACCTGCGTTCGCCGCCGCTCCGCCCAGTATCAGCGGTGTAGTTGAGGACCGCAACCACGCGCCCCTTCTGGGTGCGATGGTGGAGCTGTTCGACGCCTCGCCCTTTCCGCTGCTCACGGCGTTTACGGATATTCGCGGGCACTATGCATTCCGCAATCTCCCGCCCGGCCGCTACAGCGTCCGTGTGCTGCAGGCCGGCTCTCTGCCGGGGCACCGCGGAGAGATTCGCATCACCGCCTCCAGCCACGCGATCGTGAATCTAACGATGCTTTCGTTGAGCGACGCACTCAACTGGTTTCCCGCCGCGCGTCGCGCGTCGGATGAGCCTGGGGATGAGTGGAAATGGGCGCTCCGATCGGGCGTCAATCGCCCCATGCTCCGCTGGCTGGACCAGGTCAGCGGCCAGTCACTGATCGAGCATCCGCAGCAGCCCCACGCCAGCGTCGATCATCCTGTGGCAGGGCGGGTGGCTGTGACGAGCGGCTCCCCGGAGTTCGGTCAAGGTGGTCTTCAACAGCAGGCCCAGGTTGAGATGGCGCAGGGAAGCGCCAACACCGCGCTCCTTCACCTGCAGACATCCACCGCCGGCGCAGCCTTTGTCGGTGGCGGCATTGAGCGCAGCCCCGCGCCCGGGGATACGTCGCGCGCTGTCGCGACCTTCCGCACCCTCCCCGTCGACAATGGACTGGGCGTGGGGCGCATGCAGGTCCTCTCGCTGCGCGGTGGCGAGCAACTGGCGCTGAGCGATTCGCTGGTGGCGCAGTTTGGTGCTGAGTCTGAAGCCGCCCAGGCCGGACAAAACGTAACAGCAGTACTGCCGTTTATGGCGGTTCGCTTCGGCGATTCCAGCTCCAGCGTCAGCTATCGGCTGGCGACCGCGGATGACCTTCAGGACCTGACAGATCTGGCATCCTCGGCCACATTGCCGGACGTCGCCATGCAGAACGGCAACCTTCGTATTGCGCACTATCTGCATCAGGAGCTGTCCGTGGGGCGCCACATGGGCGGGCTCGACCTGCAGGCGGCGTATTTTTACGATCACGTGACCGACCCCGTTTTGAATGGATATGGCGACAGCGCCGCGGCGGAATTTGCCGCCGGGGATGTTCTGCTGGATCCGGTGACAGGAGCGTTTCGTACTGCGGGTACGGGCTATTCAGGCGGCGGCGTTCGCCTGGTGGCGTCGCGCCAGGTGCATGGAAATCTCTGGACATCGGTGGAGTATGCCGAAGGGCCGGCGCTGTCCATCCCGGCCGCAGACCTTCTCGGCAGCCCGATCTTCAGCCAGGCAGTTGCCGGGGTTGCTTCTGAGCGGACGCAATCGCTGCTTGTCAGTATGCGGGGTCTCCTGCCTGGCTCGGCCACGCGATGGAACGCCGGATATCGCTTGCAGCCGGAAGCGACTGTGACCGCCGTTGACCCGTTCAATACTGGCATGTCTGCGCCGTATCTGAGCGTGGTGCTCCGTCAGCCGGTGGGCCCGCAGGGCGACTCGCCCGACCGGCTCGAACTGGAAGTTGTCATGCAGAACCTGCTGGCGCAGGGCTACCGGCCGATTTACGTGGTCGCCGGGCAGACGCTGTATCTTGCGCAGGGGCCGCGACTGGTGACCGGCGGCCTGGCTTTTTCCTTTTAGTCATTGGCGCGCTTCGGGCAGGCAGATGTTACTCGCATCGCTCAAAAAGCGGTCTCGTAACGCTGTGATATTCTTTCCTCAGCGGCAATCGAACAGCCGCTCCCATCCTGCAGTTTCCCTTCGGACGCGTAGCTCAACTGGCAGAGCATTCGACTCTTAATCGACAGGTTGAAGGTTCGATTCCTTCCGCGTCCACCAATCTATCTGATTCCATATCAATTGTTTACAGGCTGTACCAAGTTTATGGATTGGCCTGTTTTTCGTCAGTGTGACGTAAAATGTGACGTGAACCGTTCGCCTCGTTGCGGCGGTCGATCACTTCCCGTAGCGGATCCAGGCGATGATGCTGATACGGCTTCATGGATTGCACATCCACATGCCCCATCGAATCGGCAACCGCAAATATATTTCCCGTAGCCTCCATGGTGAAACTCCCGTAGGTATGGCGCGCGCTGTAAGGAACAATCTTGTTGCTGACCCCTACCCGCTCCCGCAAAGAACGAAAGCCTACCGCGATGCTATTCAAATGACCGGTTTTCGACCGGTCGGAAGGAAATACCCATCCCTCCTTCTGTTTGTCGCATCGGGATTCGAGCGCATCTTTCATGCGCTCGCTCATGGGAACAAAGCGACGGGATTTTACAGTCTTGCCATGCGGATTCCAGATTCGCCTGTTGGCCCAGTCGATGTGCTCGATTCTCATGCGAAGAATTTCCTTCGGACGCATTCCCGTGTCCTGTGCAATTACGAGAAAGTCCCTGATCTGCTCTCGTAAACGCCGCGTCCTTCTGTGCTTGACCGGGGCTTCCAGTCCTTCCAGAAGAGTTCGCTCCGTGGCCGGGTCGATCAAGGTGTCTCTGCCGTATGCTTTCGACATTTTGATTTTGGGAATGCTCGTCAGGAGCTTCCATTCCTTGGCCTTGGATAACATGCGCCGCAAAGTTCGAAGAGCCTGGTTAGTGTATTGCGCGGAACACTCTATGGTGCTCGTCACGCCATCTTTTTCAACCGTCCGATGGAAGCGGACCGCTTCCGTATCGTCCGGGGTGATGCGGGAGATTTGCATTCCCGCAAGTGATGTTGCCGCAATCAGCTTCCAGCCATACTCGTAATAGCGCTTGGAGTTGGGTTCCAGCTTTGATACTGTGACCCAATCCAAGAAGCGGGTTGCATAGTCTCGAAGAACCGGTGCTCGGACTGGTCGAACGGCCTCCGATCCCGATTCTTTTGCTTTGGAAATCAACGAAGACTCGAAGGCCCTGGCCTGCGTGATCTTGCTGGTGTCCGTACTGCCACGATAGCGCTTGCCGTCAACCGTAAAGTCGTACCAGTAAGCACTGCTGTTTTTACGCCGATAGAGTGCCAATGCGATTACCCTCCAGTGTTGCCCGCACGGATGGAATGCGCTTGTTGGCATTGACGTATGCGATCACGTCGGCTTCATCATACCGCACTCTTCCGGCCAATTTTATGTATACCGGCCCTTTTCCGGCACATCTCCAGTAACGCAATGTGCCTTCCGGTTCGTTCAGTACCTGGGCCGCTTGATGTGTATTCAGCAACTTCATGAGTGCTCCTCCGTTCAGGGTCCGTTTACGCACACTCGCTCAGACATTCCTTTTCACAGCAGGATCAAGATTGAGATGTACATCAGGTCTTCATCCAGAAAGACGGGTATATGACCTTAACCCCCAGATGTAAATGGATTCAATACGTCAACTTCTGTCGGGAAAGGCCATCGATGTGTAGAGGCTGCACCTGAAATAGGGCCACGTCCAATACTTGTTATCTATACCCCTATCGGTTCTGACTATAGGGGTATAGGCATTTCCATATGACCAGACGGACGTTCACATGTTGGCATTGCCATTACCTTAGTCATATCTTGCTTTATAAATCGAGCAGTAACGTCATTCACATTTAGAAGGTAATGCAGTACTTATGTATGTGGAAAACATATAAGAAAAAGTACCGAAACGAGTCCATCCAGCATCCGACTTAAACCGAGTGTAGATAACGACGGGGGCTGACTCGGGGCTTCCGATACTGGTTGTACGGTTGCGATTGTGCTGGTCTTGGTGCGGTATGTACGATGCTGTGGAGTTCCGCCATCTCAGGTATTTTGTTGCCGTTGCGGAAGAAGGAAACTTTAGCCGCGCTGCGGAGCGCTTGCACGTAGCGCAACCTTCCCTAAGTTTCCAAATGAAGCAATTGGAAGAATCCATTCCAGCCCAGCTTTTTGTTCGGGAGAATTCTGGAATCACGCTCACACCGGCTGGC
>JAJXXG010000359.1 GCA_021781255.1 Acidobacteriota bacterium | reverse complement strand
CAATCCTGAAAAAACAGCAGATTTGCCGCAACATTGAAGAAACGATTCGCGCCAAGGACGCGCACGCCGACAGTATGCGGTTGGCCATCATCGAGAACTCCCGCAAAGGGCGAAAGGTCCACTCGGAATGGAATGAAATTAACCGTCTGAATGCCCGGCGTCGGTAACCATAGGTGTGGTGCGACTCCGCCAGCGAAAATCCACGGATAGACGGGTGCCAGTCCGGCTGGCTTTCCATCCACCAGCACTTCCACGCCGCGATAACTTCCGCCGTCACATGCTTCAAATGCCTCAAGCGAGTAGTTGCGAGTCTCTCCCAGATATTTTTTATCGACACAGGTATACCAGCGTTCATCCTGCGCCTGGCTCTGCGCGATGACATCCAGATATGCACGATCCACATTGCGGGGAAACATAAATCTGCGCATCAGAATATCGTCTTGCGTATTCAGTGCCCCCTGAGCGCCGTCCGGATCGCTGCTCAGCGGGTAAACCTGATCAGCCACAGTTGGCGCAATGTGCCCTTCCTTCTGGGGGTAGAACATCAATCGGGCGGTCATGTAGATGGGCTGGTTAGTTGTTGGGCTGATCCAGTTATTAAGAATGACCTGTCCCGTGCGCGCCTTTTGGAACAGCACGCCGTAGTCCGTCAGGTCGCGTGCCACGTGCCAGTGCTGGGCAAGATCCGGTTCCGGCTCCATGGTCGTGCCAAAGTAGAGGTTCACTCCGCCCAGCCAGATTGCTACCGTACGGTCAAACTGCCGCCCTGCCGGCACTGAGAAATCTATCTCGAGCACAACTTTGCCCCATGCTCCTGCACATCCGCGGGGAGGAACAAATCGAAATCGATGGGGAGTCGCGGCCAGAGAGGATCCGTCGCCACGATCGTCGAATGCTTCATGCTGAACCAGAGTGACGACGCATGGAATCGTTGCCGGCCGCGATACGGGAGGCTCGGCAGAGGCGACGACCCGCGACCCGATGGCAAATGGAACTCCAGGAGTTTCTTGTGCATTCGCCGATAGCAAGACTCTGCCTGCCGGCGGCAAAACCGTCACAATTGCCATCGCAAGCCATACACGGGTAGTTTTCATCTTTACCTATCCACTTTGGGTCTTTGCGGTCTTCAAGAGCAAGACTCACCCGCGCCGCTGCCATCGACTTAAGTCTAGCAAGGCACGAATGGCGAGCAGTCGGTGGCCGTGGGCGTTTGCTTGTAGAGCACCATTTCGTCTACGACTGTTAGCGACTCGCTCAATCTCTGCGTTACACTGGCTCTCACACTGGTACAAAAGAACAGACATGCATGATTTTTTCCGTCCAGATGGGCAATCATTGTGGCCGTATACCTCTGGACGCGGCATTTCTGCGACTTTGAAATCTCTACACGAGGGCAATTGAATGCCGCACCCCATGCTCTTCGGGATCATTCTTATCCTCATTGCCGGACTAATGGCTGGCGATTGCATGCTGCCTATCAAGTTCAACCGCTTCTGGCAGTGGGAGAACACCTGGCTCGTTTTCAGCATTGTGTCCCTGGTGATTCTGCCCTGGTTGCTCGCTTTGATATTTGTCGATCATCTTTTTGCGGCTTATCAAATCGTCAGCCTATGGCAATTTGCAGTTCCGGTTCTGTTCGGTGCAGGATGGGGCATTGCGCAGGCCCTCTTTGGGCTATCGATTCAACGTCTCGGACTAAGCCTCGCATATGCCATCATTGTCGGTCTTGGAACTCTGCTCGGTACCCTGGTACCACTGTTTGCACAGCAACGCGCGCAGCTCAGCCGTGCCATTCTTGTCGATGTTTTCCTGGGCATTGCAGTAATGGTGCTTGGCATTGTGCTTTCAACGTGGGCAGGCAAGCGACGTGAAATGGCCAACCCGGTTGTGGCAAGTGGCCCATCCTCCAGGCATTATCTTCCGGCAGTACTACTGGCTGTGCTTTGCGGTTTGCTTGCGCCCATGCTGAACTACGCCTTCGCCTTTGGGCAGCCAATCGCTCTTGCCGCCGAGCAGTTGGGCAACTCTCCAGCGCACGCCGCTTACGCCATCTGGCCTGTGGGACTTGCCGGGGGGTTCCTGCCAAACGTTGCTTATTGCATCTATTTATTGCGTAGGAATCGGACAACCGCGCTCTTTCGTCCGTTGCGTCCCGATTTGTACTGGGCCACATTGATGGCTGTCCTCTGGATGGGCGCCTTCGCGCTCTACGGAATGAGCGCCAGCTACTTGGGAACCTTTGGTACCTCCATCGGCTGGGCCCTGTTTCAGATCTTCATGATCATGACAGCCACATTCTCCGGCATTTTCACTGGCGAGTGGAAAGGCGCTCCACGCAGGGCCATTGGACTGTTAGCTGCAGGCCTGGTCTGCCTCACCGCAGCAACTGCGCTCCTGGCTATGGCCAATCATGTGAGTTGAAGACGCCAGGCATTCTCTTAGCGGACTTACAGCGCCAGTTGATAATCGGCGTGCTCAGGACGGCCTCAGAATCTTTCATTTTGGGTGAAGGGTGCTTCTTGAGAACTACCCGGAGCCTCGAGTGGCTGATGAGGATTCGCATGCTGTAACGGTGCCGCGCGAAGATTATCGGCTTTCAGGAGTCGCGGTAGATTTACGCAACGACCGCGCACCGCCGCAAAGTGTCTTCGTCCTCATTGCATTCGCGATGGCTCGCACTCAACCAGCGAAGGTAAACGCTTCTTGTAGAAGCATGGAGTCGGCCTACGCCGCATGGGCTTTTCCTGTCGCGAAGCAACCTGACTGCGCTATGCTGTACCACAAATGGCAGCCATGCGCGGCTGCACTGGGAGTCGGCGATGAGCGAATTCCTCCTTCACGTCAATGGCGCTCTACTTCACGTAAATGCTCCCGCGGATGAGAGCCTTCTGTCAGTCCTGCGAAATCGGCTGAATCTCACCGGCACGAAATATGGATGCGGCGAAGGCGAATGCGGCGCCTGCACGGTCCTTGCGGACGGGCAGGCAGTTCGGTCGTGCCTCGTGCCTGTCAGCTCAGCGGCAAACGCAAGAATTGTCACCATTGAAGGGCTCGAAGTGGACGGGCATCTGAGTCCGGTCCAGCAGGCTTTCCTTGACGAGGAGGCCCTGCAATGTGGCTACTGCACATCGGGCATGATCATGAAAGCCACTGCACTGCTTAACAATAAACATCTTCCAACACGGAATGAAATTGTGGAGGCAATGAACGGAAATGTGTGCCGCTGCGGAACATACCCACGCATTCTTGCGGCCATCCAACGTGCTGCCAAAGCTACAAGCGGAGGTGACCAATGAAGCCTCTCGATCTAAATCGTTCCGAATACAGCCAGGGTGCAACAAACGGCGCTTCTCCTGATGGCAGATTCACCTTCGATCGGCGCGATTTTTTAAAAGTGCTCGGCGGCGGCATCCTGATTGGCGCTTCAGGCTTCTCCGCATGGTCTCAGGAATCCGGCCACACCTTCGGCGAGCACGTGCTTCCCAAAGATCTCAGTTCGTGGTTGCACATCGCCGCCGATGGCCAGGTCAAGGTCTTCACTGGGAAAGTCGAAGTAGGCCAGAACATTCGCACCTCTCTTGCGCAGCAGGTGGCTGAGGAGCTGCGCGTCCCCTTCGACTCAATCAAAATGATCATGGGTGACACTGATTTGGTTCCATGGGATATGGGAACCTTTGGAAGCCGCACCACTCCCACCATGGCTCCTGTGCTGCGCACCATGGCATCCGCTGCGCGCACAATGCTGACGGAAATCGCCGCGAGGCAATGGAATGTAAATGCCTCTGAACTTGTCGCTCACAATGGCAGCATCACTGACGCAAAGCACTCCCGTTCGCTCACCTATGGCCAATTGACGCGCGGCAAGAATCTGGTCAAGGTGGTCAACGGCAACCCCACGCTGACGCCGGCCACAAAATGGAAGATCGCTGGAACACCAGTACCCAAAGTCGGCATCCGCGACTTCGTCACCGGCAAGCACAAATTTCCGTCGGACATCACTCGCCCCGGCATGCTTTTCGGATCAATTCTGCGGCCCAGTGGATTCAATGCAACGCTTGAATCCGTCGATACCAGCCAAGCGGAGAAGCTCACAGGTGTGAAGGTCGTGCGCGACGGCGACTTCCTCGGTGTCATAGCGCCAGATGCTTACATCGCACAGCAAGCCG
>JAJXXG010000815.1 GCA_021781255.1 Acidobacteriota bacterium | reverse complement strand
AATGGGGTCGCGCTGCGGTTACCGTAGCGGGAATGTTACACCTAATCGGGGTGG
This sequence comes from Acidobacteriota bacterium, assembly GCA_021781255.1. The sequence goes on along the minus strand of JAJXXG010000815.1, from coordinate 4,118 downwards.
AAGGAAATAGTAACCCGGGGAGGCCGGGCAACCAGAAGGGGCGCAATCCGAGGAGGGAATACGCTCCGTTTGGGTGCGTGCTGGATGCGACGAGTCTATGGCGCGGGAAGCAGCGCGGGCTCGTGCATAATCTGCAGCATCTTCAGGTAGACGGCGTTGGTCCAGCCGAAGCCGATCTGGTTGACGGAGTAGCCAGCCTTGACCTGGACGTTAGCGTTGCCGGTGACGACGTTGTATTTCTCGCGGATGGTGCCGTCGTGCGCGAAGCCAACGTCGACAGTGTGGTTCCACTTGTGCGCGAGGCGCTTGGCGTCGACGCGGAAGCCTGCGTCGTCGAGGCCGTCGACGGCAATCCAGTTGGTAGGCGCCCACCCGAAGGGCTCGTCCCACTGCAGGCCGCTGTCATAGTTGCTCATGGATAGACCGCCGGAACGCTCGAAGAGGCTGAGCTTGGCGACCATCTGGCGCGCCTGAGATCGTGTGGCTACGCCGGCCCATAGCGGATAGAGCGATGTGACGTAAGCGTAAGTGGATGGCTTGTGGCGGACGAAGTCATAGTCTCCGAAAACGCCATTCTTCGGTTGCCAAAGGTAACGCTGGATCTCGTAGAGGCGGTGCTGTGCATGGCGCTCCCACTTCTTTGCCGCGTCGGGTTTGCCCAGGATCAAGGCGAAATGCTCGAGGTCGCGCTCGTAGCGGTAGAGCAGGCAGTTAAGGCCAACGGGCGCGTAATGTTCTGTTGAGCCATCGAAGGGTCCCCAGCGGAAGGCAGGATCGAAGCCCGATTCACGCATGGCGCGATCGCTCTTGTAGAAGGCGCTGGTGAGGCGATAGCCGTGATGCCAGGCGCGCATGCAGACTGCGCTCAGGTTCACATCGCAACTGGTTTGGCGCAGGCGGGCGGCCTGCGCTGCGTCAGGGTGTTCGGGGCCTTTGATGAGATAAGATGCGCCACCCGCGTGGGGATGGTCAACAAGCCAATGAATCACGTTGATGTAATAGCTGGCGTCATCGGCCATTTCGGGCACGGGGCCTGTGCCGTAGTCATAAAAACGTGCGAGGCCGGTAGTGCCAGCGCGATGCTCGGGGCGCGTCCATGTGGAGTAATCCCTTTCGGCAAGGTCATAGCCTTTTTCGAGCCATGCCTGTGCGGCTTCGCGGCCTTTCGGCGTGGCCGGAAAGCTGCGCGGATTCTCATAGACGGCGCGAATCATGGAAGTGAGAAAGGGTGGCTGCGAGCGCGTGAGGTAATACGTGCGATTCGCGTTGAGCACGCCGCCGTAGTGCTCGATTTCGAAGTAGAAGTTGTCGACCATATCTTTTGCGAGGGCTTCGTGATGGTCGGCTTCGAGACCAAGGATGATGAAGTAGCTATCCCAGCCATACATCTCATTGAAGCGGCCGCCGGGCACAACATAGGGATGCGGAAGGAAGAGCAGGCCCTGCGCGGGAAGCTGGTGAGGATCGATTTCGCCAATCTTGTCCAACTGGCGCGGAAGCGAGAGCACGCGCACGTTGCATTTCTTCTCCAGCGCGACGACCTCAGGCGGCGGAGGCATTTCGGCAGGCATGTAGAGAACAGGCTGCGTGGTGACCTTGATGTCTCCGAAGGAGTGGCAGTCTGTCATGGAGCGGGTGAGCGTGGCCCAGGTGGCGTGGATGTAAGCAAGTGTTGCAGCTGGGTGAGGTTTTGCAGGAGCCGCGGCTGCGGCTTGGGCTTGAATCTGAGGTTGTGCGATTGCGACTACAGCAAATGCAAGTGAAATCAAGCGAAGCAATTTCATTGAGGGGGAACTCTGGTTGGTTTGGACCACGGTTGCTTGGAGTGTAACGCACACAAGGATGCGCTGGCGCATGCAATCGAGCGCTGGCGCGGGAACAGTGCGCGCAGTTGCGGTGTCTATTGGTAGCACGGTGGTTGTGAGAGAAAGTCGCGCAGGACCTTGAACAGCGCGCCCGCGGTGACACGCGCGAGGCGGCGAAGGCCACTGTGCGCCGCAAGCAAAAGGAGGCGGGCATGTTTGAGGATGCGACGTTTGAGAGCTATGGGCGGATTCGAACGCGGAGCCGGAACTGGATGCTGGCAACGTTTGCGCTGAACGCGGGCATGCTGGCCGCGCTGGTGCTTTTTCCTCTGCTGCATCCCGAGGCGTTGGAGCGCGCGATGCGCTGGACGCCGGTGATGATTCCCGAGAACCCGCAGCGGGTGCTCGTGAAGATGAACAAGGCGGTCTCGCGCGAGCCGAAGAGCTTGGAGACCATTGAACGCGCATTGCAGCCGCAGCTGCTGAATCTGTCACGCATTGACAGGAGCAGCAATGCCGCGCCGACGGGAACTGGCTTTTACGATCCGATTGGCGTTGGTACGACTCTGCCTGGTGATGAGAATGGTGCATTGCCCCTGGGAGACGCGATGCCGGTGGTGAAGCCGGCGCAGCGCGCGGCGGTGCGGCTTGCTTCGAGCCTGGTGGAGGGCATGCTGGTGCGCAAGACGATGCCAATTTATCCGCCGATTGCACGATTGATGCGGGTGCAGGGAACGGTGGTGTTGCAGGCGACGATTTCGACTGCGGGCGTGATTGAGGATTTGCGCGTGGTGAGCGGTCCAGTGCTGCTGCGACAAGCGGCACTGGATGCAGTGGAGACGTGGGTTTATCGGCCGTACATGCTGAATGGCAAGCCGGTAGAGGTGGGGACCACGGTGAATGTGGAGTTCAAGCTGGAGTGAGCAGGAGTGGCGCGAGGCGCGTGCAATCGGCGACAATCGCTGATGCCATGACGAATCTTTCCCGCCGCGCATTTCTCAAGTCTGCCTCTGCCGCCACATTTGCCGCCGCAGCTTTTCGTGGATGGGCTGAAACAAAGAAGCAGCGAGTGCTGATTGCTTCGAACTCGCCGAATGGAATTTTGGCCTACAACTGGGATGGCGCGACAGGAACGCTGACGCCAGCGGGAGTGGCGGCAAAGATTGACATGGTGGACTGGATTACGTTTTCGCCGGACAGGAAGTATTTATTTGCGGCGTGCGAACTTGACAGTTTTGACGGCAAGCCGACAGGCGAGGTGGCGAGCTTTCGCGTGATGGATGGCGACCTGATTCCGCTGTCGGCGCGGAACTCGGCGAGCAAGGGAACATGCCAGGTGGCGGTGGACAAGACGGGGCAGACGATGCTCTCGGCCGACTACGGCGGAGGCAGTGCGTCGAGCTTCAAGATTACAGACGGCAAGCTGAGCGAGCTGGTGTGGACCGAGCACTACACCAAGCACGGGCCAAACCGGAACCGGCAGAAGACGGCACATGCCCACTACTGCTCATTTTCACCGGATAACCGGTTCGCATATGTGAACGACCTGGGCGGCGACCGGATTCACATCTACCATCTGCATCCGGAAACGGCGGAGTTGAAGCACGCGGGAACGTATCACGGCGCGCCGGGTTCGGGTGCGCGTACGCTGCACTTTCATCCCAACGGCGTGACTGCGTACTGCATGAACGAGATTGCGTCGACGGTGGATGTGCTGCACTGGCATAAACGGAACGGGCACTTCTCGCTGATTACACGGATTGAATTGTTGCCGGAGGGGTATCACGGGCCGCATCGCGGCTGCGACACGGTGATTACGCGCGACGGGAAGTTCGTCTACTTTGCGAATCGCGATGACAACTTTCTTTACAGCTTCAAGGCCGATGCGACGACCGGAATGCTGACGCCGATGGTGCGTTCAAGCTGCGGCGGCAAGACGCCGAGGAATTTTACGCTGGATCCGACGGAACGCTGGATGCTTGTTGCGAACCAGGACTCGAGCGTGCTGAGCGTGTTTGCGCGCGACCCGGAGACTGGCCTGCTGGCGAACGAAGGCAAAAACGTGGCAGCCGCGACGCCGATGTGCATCCAGTTTGTGTAAGGCAGGAAGAGGAAGAGGAGCGCGGGGCGGCTACGCGCCGATGAGTGCGGGCTTGCGCAGGGATGCGCGGGGAGCAGACTTGTCCTTGGCGGAGGCGGAGGGCACGGGAATGCGTGCGAGCTCCCAGGCAGAGCGGTCTTTCAGCAGGCGCGAGACAAGCGCTGTGTGCATGGCGTGTCCGGCGCGCTCTGCGACGACGTGACCCTCCATGC
>JAJXXG010000801.1 GCA_021781255.1 Acidobacteriota bacterium | reverse complement strand
TGAGGATATTGGAAGCCGATGAGCGCGGCGAGGGCAGTTGCCGTGTGCTCGCCAAGCGCTTTGGCGTCAGTTGGGAGTATGTGCGCAAGCTGCGCCGGCAGCAGGCTGCGACTGGGCAAAAGGCGCGTGTTGCGCAGTCGCGGTATGGAATCCGGAGCAAGGTGACCGAAGCGGTCAAGACGCACATGCTCGGCTTGGTCAAGTCGCAGCCCGACCTGACTCTGGCCGAGCTGCGGGAGCGTATCCGTTCCGACAAGGGTGTTTCGATGAGTTGGGGGCTGGTGCACCTGTGGGTTCGCCGGCTGGGTCTGCGGTTGAAAAAAAGTCGCTCCACGCGGTCGAACGAGATACTGAAGCCAACCGTATCCGTCGCGCCGAGTTCCACCAGCGCATCCTCGCGATCGATCCGAAAAAGCTCGTCTTCCTTGACGAAAGCGGCGTCTCGACCACGATGACGAGGCGCTTTGCGCGCTGCCTCGGCGGGGAGCGCATCCATGAAGGGACGCCGGAGGGAGACTGGCAGATCGTCACCATCCTGGGCGCGATGAGCCTGGGCGGCATGATCGCTACAATGACCGTCGCCGCGGCCACCGATACGGACATCTTCCTCGCCTACCTGGACCATTTCCTCTGCCCGGCCCTCACTCCGGGAGATGTAGTGGTGATGGACAACCTCAGTTCGCACAAGGTCGACGGCGTGCGGCAGCGGATCGAGGCCGCAGGTGCGCAGTTACTTTATCTGCCGCCTTACTCGCCCGACCTGAACCCCATCGAAAAGGCCTGGGCCAAGTTCAAACAACTGCTCCGCTCCGCCAAAGCTCGGACTGAACAAGCCCTTGACCAAGCAATCACAGAAGCCCTTCAGGAAATATCTGCAGACAACGCACAAGCCTGGTTCAGGCTGACCCTCAACTGGGTACAGCTATGATGAAATTGCTCTAGCTACTCCATTCTTGATCTCCAGCACAAAATAGCCAACGGCGGCGCACCGTTCAAGTGCAGCCGCCGCCAGCCTGCAAGCAAGCATGTGAATCGTTGTTGCCCTAAATGCCCGCCACCGTTTGCCGCAGGCTATAGGAGCTGAGTGTCTTGATGTAGTTGCCTCGGTCAAACGGAGAAGTGTCCGGCGCGGAGCGCCGGCTCAGGCAGCCGCGCGTCTCCCATAGCGACGTGTACTCGTGCTTCTCCAGCCAGTACTGCACGTCGTGGAGCACCCTGCCGATATGCTCAATGCCGTGGATATGCAGAGCTGAAGCCATCATCGTCATACTTGCTCCGGCCATGATGCTCTTCAGCACGTCTTCGGCCGAATGAACGCCGCCGGTGATGGCGAGGTCGATGTTGAGATTGCCGTAGAGAATCGCCGCCCAGTGCAGCCGTGGCAGTAGTTCAGAAGGCGTGGAGAAGTGAAGAATGGGCTTCACCTCCAGCGTCTCAATATCGAAATCAGCCTGATAGAAGCGGTTGAATAGAGCCACGCCGCGAGCGCCTGCTTCCTCCAGCCGGCACACAAGGTGTGGCAAAGTGGTAAAGCTCTGCGAGAGCTTGACAGAGACGGGAACCCTCACAGCACGGCACACGCTCTCCGCCAGTTCGAGCAGTTGCAATTCAATTTCTGTCGAAGTCTGCCTGCAATCCGTCGCCAGCGCATAAGTATTCAGTTCAATGGCGTCCGCGCCGGCCTGTTCCATATCCTTGGCGAATCGCACCCAACCGCCTGCTGTTGTGCCGTTCAGGCTGGCCAGAATAGGAATACCGACTGCCTCCTTCGCACGCCGCAGATGCTCAAGATAGACCTCATGCGTCATCCGGTAGTCGCTCTGCTCCGGCAGGTAGTCAAGCGACTCGGCAAACGATTCAGTCCCGCGCGAGAGATCCTCATCCAGAGCGCGTGACTCCAGGGCCAACTGCTCCTCGAAGAGAGACGTCAGCACGATCGCCGATGCCCCGGAGTCCTCCATGCGGCGAACGTTGTCCAACGACTCGGAAAGAGGCGTGGACGAAACCATGATAGGGCCATTCAGCTTCAGACCGAGATAGTGAGTGGAAAAGTCGATCATTCCGTTCCTCCGGCAGCTACGGCCGCCAGTTTCTCCTCAGGCTTTTCTACGGGAGCGATATTCGGCGTCTCGCCGCGGCCTGGCATAGCGGCCCGCGCTGAATAAACCCGCCACTGCCGCTCAACATCATCCTGCGCGTTCTTCAGCAGCTCAGCCGCCAGTTCAGGATTGCCGCGCGCGAGCATCGTGTAGCGCGCTTCTCGATAGGCATAGTCCTTGAGCCGGATCGACGGCGCCTTCGAGTCAAGCTGGAATGGATTCTTGCCCTCTTCGCGCAACGCCGGGTTGTAGCGCATCAACGGCCAGTAGCCGCACTGCACTGCAAGTTTCTGTTGCTCCAGCCCATGCACCAGGTCGTAGCCATGTGCAATGCAGCTTGCATACGCAATGATCAGCGACGGTCCATCATGCGCTTCCGCCTCTTGAAATGCCTTCACCACGTGACTGTCGTTGCCGCCCAGCGCCACCTGCGCCACGTACACCGAGCCATAGCTGACGGCTTCCATCGCAAGGTCTTTCCGGCTGTTCCGCTTGCCGCTGGCCGCGAACTTGGCTACGGCTCCGCGCGGCGTGGCCTTCGATGCCTGACCGCCGGTGTTCGAATACACTTCCGTGTCCAGCACCAGCACGTTCACGTTCTTGCCCGAGCCGAGCACGTGGTCCAGCCCGCCGAAGCCGATGTCAAAGGCCCAGCCGTCACCGCCCAGGATCCATACGCTCTTGCGCACCAGTGAGTCCGCAATCGCCAGCAGATTGCGCGCGTCGGAAGAATCATTGCCCGCAAGCTTTTCGCACAGAGCTTTCACCCGTTCCCGCTGCGCTTCGATTTCGGATTCCGTCTTCTGTTGCGCGTCCAGCAGCGCAGACGCCAGTTCGCTGCCGATGCCAGGTGTCAGTCGCATCAGCAGCGTCTCCGCAAATGTCTTCTGCTGATCGAGCGCGGTCCGCATGCCGAAGCCAAACTCTGCATTGTCTTCGAAGAGTGAATTGGCCCATGCAGGCCCGCGGCGCTGCGCGTTAGCGCTGTAAGGGGTAGTCGGCAGGTTGCCGCCGTAGATCGACGAGCATCCCGTCGCGTTGGCGATGTAGAGCCTGTCCCCGAACAGTTGTGTCAGCACCTTGATGTACGGCGTCTCACCGCAACCTGAACATGCGCCTGAAAATTCAAACAGAGGCTGCAACAGTTGCAGGTCCTTCACCTGGCCGTGCGATAACCGATTGCGATCCACCTCAGGCAGTTCAAGGAAGAACTCCCAGTTCGTGCGCTCGGGCTCGCGCAGCGGAGCCTGTGGCGCCATGTTGATGGCCTTGTGGCCCGCGTCGCTCTTGCTCTTCGCCGGGCATACCTCAACACACACGCCGCAGCCTGTGCAATCCTCGGGTGCCACCTGCAGCGTGTAGCGGTCCTGCTCCATGCCGCGCCACTTTGGCTTGGCCCACTGGAACGCCGCAGGAGCCTTGTCGCCCAACTCAGGACTGTAGACCTTGGCGCGAATCACCGCGTGCGGACACACCATCACGCACTTGCCGCATTGAATGCACAGATCCTTGTCCCACACCGGAATAAACTGCGCGATGTTGCGCTTCTCCCACTGCGATGTGCCCGTGGGGAACGCGCCGCCAGCGGGAATCGCACTCACCGGCAGCAGGTCGCCACGCCCCGCGGCTATCTCGCCCAACACGTCATGCACAAACTGCGGCGCCCTGCTTGAGATGGAGGGGATCAGATCAAAGTCTGACGAAACAGCAGCCGGCAGCTCGACCTTTTCAAGATGAGCCAGCGCCGCGTCCACTGCGGCGAAATTCTTCTGCACCACCGCCTCGCCGCGCTTGCCATACGTCTTCTGAATCGCCTTCTTGATCTGCGCAATGGCTTCCTCGCGCGGCAGCACGCCGCTGATGGCAAAGAAGCATGTCTGCATGATCGTGTTGATGCGCGTGCCCATCCCTGCGTCGCGCGCCACTGTGTACCCGTCGATTACATAGAACTCAATCTTTTTCCGCAGCAGCTCTTCCTGCATGGTCCTCGGCAGCCTGCTCCACACCTCTGCTGCTGGATACGGCGAATTCAGCAGAAACACCGCACCGGGCATCGCTGCTTCAAGCACATTCAT
>JAJXXG010001300.1 GCA_021781255.1 Acidobacteriota bacterium | reverse complement strand
AAGGGCACCATGGTGGCCATCGCCACGCGCCATGCCGACGCCGTGGATGTGCGCTTTGACGTGAACAACCGCCCCATGTGGATTGCCATGCCCTGCCAGGCATGGGTGGAGCAGAAGCAGCGCAGCGGCATGGTGATTACCGACCAGATTGCCGCCCAGGTCGCCGGACGGTACCTGAAGCAGTTGATCGAAGAGGGATACGACGCCCGCCGCGAGATCTACACCATGACCGTTGCCGAGGTGCTGGAGCATCTGGACGTGGTGGTCGCCGAGGCCAGGGCGCAAGGCGCCATGCCGACGCTGCCCGTGGGCGTATAAGGCGCCGCAGCCTCCCTGGTCGAAAAACCGCTCTCTCCCCTCGCTCCCGCCTTGTGTCGCCTGCCCGTGGCCCCTGCTCTTTGGCAGGACTGTGGTGTCTCCCTGGCTCCGTGAACGCAGCCATGCACTCCGGAAGACACTCTCCGCGCGGAAAATCGATTGAAAGTAAAGAGATTAGGAGGGCGGCCCACGCGTGGCGGTCCGTTGCGCGGCGCTGAGGCTTGCGGCCGTGGATTGCCCAGGCGAGGTACGAGGGGAGCTGATTCCGAAAAACTGCTTTATTCAGAATTCGTGCTATCGTTCTCTCTCCCCTTTGGGTCCGTGGGAAAGGTGTTACAGACGGAAGGAGCGTGACCAATTCAATGCAATCAAGAACGAGGGCGGCGGCGTACAGCGAACAAAGGGTCGCAGACAGAGTGAGGAGGTTCCAAGTTGACTGAGCACCGGCGGAGCTATTGGAAAACAGCTGTGAGTGCAGCGTTGCTTGCGCTCGCGGGGTTCGCCGCCATCGGTTGGCTGATGGTTGAGAACCTGATAGCTCAGAAGCCGTGGTCGCCCCTCATCATTCTGGTCTGGTGGGCGGGTGGCCTCGTGCTCCTATGCGGCGAGACAGTGACCATTCTCGTACTGGCGGGGGCGCTTATCTGCTTGCATCGAGATAGTCTTGAAAGCCGTGGAGTGCCATATGCGGGACGCCCACGCGAATGGCCTGGTGGATTCGTGGTGCGAGGTTTTCGTGTGCTTTTGCGGGGCCTGCGTGCTCTTGGAGGCCGGCGGCCAGGACAACTTGACTTACGGGCCGGGGAACTGGTGGAAATACGCTCTCGGGAAGAGATTCTTGCGACGCTTGATTGCCGAGGTGAACGAGATTCTCTGCCATTCATGCCCGAGATGGAAGCGTGGTGTGGCAGACAAGCGCGCGTATTCCGGCGCGTTGATAAGATATTCGACTGGATCCGCCTAAGCGGTCTGCGGCGGATGCGCGACACCGTGATCCTGGAAGGCCTCCGATGTGACGGCGGCCATCACGGCGGCTGCCAGGCCGACTGCCCGACTCTATGGAAAGAAGCATGGTTGCGTCGTGCTTCGATGAAACAGAAGCCCCGAGTCACGCAAGTGTCTGGCTCGTCGGCCCCGCTCGATCTTTGTCAGTTCACACAGCGGATAGATGCGGAGACCTCCGAGCCGCGCTTCGTTTGTCAGTTGACTAAATTGCCAGAGGCAACTACTCCGACGCCCTGGAACGATCCGCGCAACTACCTCAGGGAACTCCTTGGCGGAAATGTTCGAATCGGTCCTTTCATTGCCGCCATAGCAATCCTTCTATTCAACTCCGTGCAGCGCCGTTGCGGGCGTGTACGCTTTCCGTTTCGCGCCCCTTCACGATTGCAAACGACACCACACGCGGTACTGAATCTACAGCCAGGCGAGCTTGTGCAAATCAAGGGCAAGCACGAAATCGAGCGAACCCTGGACGCCCAATTCAAGAATCGCGGGCTCTGGTTCGACAAGGAGATGACACGCTTCTGCGGTGGAAAATATAGGGTGCTAGCGCGCGTGAACCGTCAAATAGACGAACGATCTGGCAAGATTATTACTTTTACGAACCCGTGCATCACTTTGGAGGGCGTGACAGCAACAGGGGAATACCATGAATTCGCCCCGCTGGACGAGCGAATCTATTGGCGAGAGATATGGCTAGAGCGGATACCAGGTGAAGACGCAAAGAGCTCTCGTTCTGAGGATCAAAGAGATTCTCTGCAAGTGCAAGAACCGCACGCGTGACCTGAAGAAGACGTCTTCTCGGATATTCCGCTGTTATCTCGCTTTCATGCGATTGGCTACGACATACGCCAGTCAAATTGTCGTCATGCTTTTGACGTTGAACGCTGGAGCGCCCCGGCCGCAAATCCTGTGGTCCCGCACCAGCTGACTCTCTTGATCCGTAAACCCGCCGCTACGCTGCACGAGTTCAACAATCATGCCCGGCCCGTTCAACCTAATGTGCCGCTTTCCAGCTTTGGAAGATTCTGGGAAAGATTCTGAGGCGACTCGGCACCTGATCGCAGCGTCCGCGATTGAGCCTCGTGCTCAATGCGGCGGCGCTGGGAACAGGCGGATGTTACGCGCAACTGGTTGAAATGAATGAACGCGATGGGCCATTGAGTGGATGTCTTGCAGCCTTGAGTAACCCGATGCGAAACCTTTTGTACCCGCTGCCTCAGTACCATTGGCTGCATTGGAGCGAAGGAGGTCTAGTTTGAATGCACCTGGGTGGCGTTTCTCGGATAACATGCTTTCCGGTTAGCTTGTTGGCAGTCCAGTCTGCCTCCCGCTCCCTATTGCTGTGCAATTCCCCTTGGTCCTTGACTTTGTAGGTTTCACTCGAAAGGTATGGGTGTCGCCTTGGCCGTCTCTTCAACTTCCCGCCCAGAGAACACCTGTTTGCGTAGTGGCGGTTGCTTGCCGCATATCACGCTGACCGTCGTTTTTACTTGTTTTGCGTTTCTTGCGGTTTGCTCATCGACCGCCAGTGCAAGAACCAAAGCGAGTGCGCTAGTTGTCGTTACCACTTCGATGCCAAACGGGCAAGTGGGAGTTGCATACAGTGCCACGCTTTCAGCCACGGGCGGCACCACGCCTTACACTTGGTCGCTGACCAGCGGCAGCCTTCCCTCGGGGCTGGTGCTGAATTCCTCAACGGGCACAATCAGCGGGACTCCTACGGCCCCGGCCACAGCGGCTGCGCTCACATTCAATGTGAGCGACTCGAGCCGTCCCGTCCAGAGCAAATCGTTCAGTCTCACGTTGACGATCGCGCCACTGCCGCTGGCGATTGCGACGACCTCATTGCCAAATGGGCAAGTGGGGACCGCATACAGTGCCACGCTTTCAGCCACGGGCGGCACCGCGCCTTACTCTTGGTCGCTGACCAGCGGCACGCTGCCTGCCGGCCTCTCGTTCAGTGCGACGACGGGTGCGATTTCCGGCACACCCACTGTCACGGCTAACAGTGTCCCGCTCACCTTCACCGCGAAGGACTCCAGCATTCCTGCGCAAAGTCGATCCGTGAGCCTTACTTTGACTATCGCTTCATCTTCAACATCCGCCTCGGTCTCTGTCACTCTGCAGAGTGCAGGATTGACCGTCACGCAGACGCTATCGCTTACACCGACGACAAGCGATGGGGGTGCGGTGAACTGGACCGTCAGTGGCTCAAACTGCAGTGGAAGCGCATGCGGCACCTTGTCCGCTGGGAGCACTCCCAATGGAGTCGCGGTCGTTTACACGGCTCCAGGAACAGCCGGGCAGTACACCATCACTGCGACGAGCGTGAACGATGGATCACAGTCGGCTTCTGCCAATGTCGCTGTCACAGACCTTGCAGGAGTTGCGACATACCACAACAACACGTCTCGCAATGGAGTGAACTCGCAGGAGTACGCGCTTGCGCCGGGCAGCGTCACGGCGAACACTTTCGGGAAGCTCTTTAGCTGTACAGTGGACGGCGCCATTTACGCGCAGCCGCTTTGGGTGCCGAATCTCATGATCGGCGGCGGGCAGCACAACGTTGTCTTCGTTGCCACCCAGCATGACAGTCTGTACGCATTTGACGCGGACAGCAGCCCATGCACGATTCTCTGGCAAGTGAACCTGGTCGATGCGGGCCACGGGGGAACAACTGGAGAGACGTCCGTACCGAATGCTCTGGTGGGTGCAGGTAATGGCGACATTCAGCCTGAGATCGGCGTGACAGGCACGCCGGTGATCGATCCTGGAACGAAGTTGCTCTACGTGGTCTCCAAATCGGTGGATGCTACAGGAGCGAACTTTTATCAGCGGCTCCACGCGATTG
>JAJXXG010000426.1 GCA_021781255.1 Acidobacteriota bacterium | reverse complement strand
CGGCCAGCGTGTACTGCACGTGCGTGGTCTCGTTGAACTTCTCGTCGTGATCGATGCGGAAGGGATAACCCACTTTGCCAACGGTGGCGCCGGCGCCGGCCACCTGCGGCGGAAAGAAGCGCGCCGCAACCGAGGAAGCATCCACGTAGCCGCTGAAGTTGTGATAGCCCGGCACTTCAAGATGCAGCGCATAGCCGGGAATCTTGGAGTTGTGCCAGTCGATGGGGAAGGTAATCGGCGTGTTGCCGAGCACGCTGAAATCGAAGGCGTTGTGTGTGTACTTCCAGATGTACTCGCCGCTGAAGATGACGTTCTTGCCCAGCGCCTGCTGCAGGCTGACGTGAAACTCGTTGCGGAAGCCGGGCTGCAGGTCGCCGCTCACTCCGGGAGTGCAGGAGAGCAGCGGCGCCAGCACCGCATCGCCGCAGCCCTGGCTGGAGAGCACCAGGTTTTCATTGAAGGGCGTCTCCAGCGTGCGCGCGTAGGAGACGCCGAGCACCGTGCCCGTCGGCTTCACTTGATAGGCCACGCCCAGCCGCGGCTCGGCCTGGCTGGCCGCGGCCAGCCCGTTGTAGACATCGCCGCGCATGCCCAGGCTCAGGTGCCAGTTGCCTATTCTGACCTGGTCCTCGATGTAGAGGGAGAGCTCCTTGATGTCGGCATGGCCGAACCAGAAGTACGATGAGCCGCCGCGGCTGAGATCGTACCCGCGCAGCACCGGCACGAAGTTGGGATTGGGCGCCAGGCCTCCCACACACTCGGCAGGAGTGGAGTAGCCCGGGGCAGGCAAGCCGGTCGTAGCGTCGATGCACGGCGAATTGTAGGTATTCTCGACGATGCCAAGGCCGTCGTGCTCGCGCAGGAAGGTGGAGTTGTACTCCGCGCCGGCAACTACGTTCTGGACGCCATGGTTCCAGGTGAGCTCAGCGCGCGCGCCGGAGTTGGTCAACGTGCGCGCCTGGGTAATCGAACTGGTCTGCAGGTTCGCCGGCCCCAGATCGGCCAGCGGATTGGGGCTGGGATAGTAGTGGTAGTTATCGTGGCGCGTGTAGAGGTTCACGTTGAGCACCGCATTCGCACTGAGGATGCGGGTGTAACTCGGCGCAATATTGAAGGTCTCGATCTGGGAGCGCTGGTCTGTGTTGCCCACCGTGCCAAAGAGCGGATGCGCAGTGTTGCCGCCGCTGAGCACATTCAGCACGCCCAGATTGTCATAGGCATTGGGATTCTGAAACCATGAGCGGCTGTAGTTCAGGTTCAGGTGCACGGAGCTGGTGGAGTTCAAGCTGTAGTCGACGCGGTCGAAGGCGTTCTCCTCGTTGCCCTTGTCGTGCATCACGGCGAACTCCGGCGGATCGAGAAAGCGACCGGTGTTGAGCCCGTCGACCTCAACGAAGTTGCCCCAGTTGGCGCCGCCGTAGGAGAGGTTGAAGCCGCTTGTCGCCGAGCCGAAGGTGCCGTACGAGCCGTACAGGCTGCCCGTCGGTTTGGTGACGCCCTGGCCGGAGCGCGTGGTGGCCACGATCACCAGGCTGGTCTTGTCGCCGTACTGCGCGGGCGGCGCGCCTTCGATCACCTGGATCGACTGCACGGCATTGGTGGGAAGCTGGTTGGAGAAGACTTTACTCTGCTGATCGGTGATGGGCTGGCCATCCACAGAAAAGGAGTTGGAGGCGTGATCGCCCATGCCATGGAAGAGGCCGTTGGAGTCGGCCGAGACGCCAGGCGTCGTCTGCGTGACCAGCGCGCTGAGCCCCGAGGAGACGCTCTCCAGCGGAATCTGGTTGAACTGATCGCGGTCGATGTCCGTGTGGTACGTGGAGGTATTGTCCACCAGCGGGCCGGATGCCTGCACGGTGACGGTCTGGCTCGACCCCTCAATCTGCATCACCAGGTTGATCTGTGAGCCCATCGGCGAGTTGACGTTGGCGGCCTGCGTCGTAGGCGCAAATCCCGCGGCAGTGACCTGGATCTGATACGGGTGGAGCGGAATATTGGAGAAGTTGAACTGGCCGGAACTGTCCGTGGTGGTGCTGCGGTCAAATCCGCTTCCCCTGTTCGTAATGTGCACGGTGGCGCCCGGAATCACCGCGCCGGAAGGGTCGGTCACGGTTCCATGCACGGAACCCGCATTGGCCGTTTGCGCCGGCAGCGCAAGGGCGGCGGCCAGCAATACGAAAAGAGGAAGCAGGCGCAGCCATGCGCCCTGCAGGCATCTCATCAGGATCTCCTCGAACAGCAGCTCTCTCAAAGGAATTGCGTTGCGGCCTCCGGCTGAAGATGCGTGAGGACACGCCGCCTCACACGAAGCGGCGGCGCCCAGCCGGAGATGCCCAGAGGTGCTTTTTAGCGGGCTTGAGGAGGGGGACGGATAAAGAGCTGCGCGTGCCAGGGACGAAAGATTCCGGCGGTCTGGAGGACCGGAGCGGAGACGCCCAACTGGCAGAGCAGGATGAGAAAGATGGCCGCCGTGAAGGTGATGGCGGCGTGCATCGTCATGCACAGGGCGCAATGGTCGGTTTCAGAGGCTGCCTGGTGCACATGGGGAATCAGCATCAGGCTCAGCAGTGCCAGCAAGGCAATGCACACCACCATCGCCGCCCAGGATCGGCGGGAGCGGGACGAATCGCGACGGTGTGAAACCGGAGAGTGCATCAGCTTCTATCTTCGCCGATCGAGTTCAGAAAAACAGACACAGTGGTCCTGCGGCCCTTCTTCGTAGACGTTCCCGAGATGGAATCGTCTCATGAAGAGTGGCTAAGCGGGAGGGCCGCCCACCCGCTGTGGACGGCCTCCGTCTAAACCACGTATCGTGGGGCAACGGTATGGGACTGCGGAACAGAAAGAATGGCGTCCATCTTCGCGCCGTGCCCGTCTGGGCGCTGGGCCTCGCGGTCTGCGCTGCCGCGGTGGCGCAGTCGGGCCATAGCGCTCCGGCCGCCTCCGGGCAAAATACACCCCCGCCATCGGCAGAGACCATCCCCCGCCAGGAAGGCACTCCGCTGACGCTCAAGCCGGACCTGCCCGGCCTGCAGCGCAATCACCGCCTTATCCTCAAGGACGGCAGCTACCAGGTTGTGCGCGAGTACAAGATCACCGGCGACCGCGTCCGCTACTTCTCCGTCGAGCGCTCGGAGTGGGAGGAGCTACCCGAGAACCTGGTGGACTGGGACGCCACCCGCAAGTGGGAGCGCGACAACACCCCCGCCTACGACCAGAGCGAGCCCTCCCCCGCCATGAAGGAGGCGGAGGACATCGACAAGCAGGAGAATGCGGCCCGCGAAGAGGTGAAGGCGCGCACACCCGAGGTGTCCGCGGGACTGAACCTGCCCGACCAGGACGGCGTCTTTGCGCTTGATACGTTCCACGGCACGCCCGAGCTGGTGGAGCTGACCGAGACCGACATCAACATCGACCAGAAGGGCCGCCACGGACTGGGCATTCTCAATCCTGCGGCGGGCCGCAACGCCAACCTGGAACTGGACGGCAGGCACTCGCGCATCCATCTGCATGTGAACGACCCCGCCATCTACCTCTCGCTGGCCAACCCGGACGACGAGGCGGTGGTGAGCGGGCACGCGATGACGGTGAACACGAACGGCGCCAAGGCGGTGAATAACAAACGCGGGGCGCAGTCGGCGCAATCGGGTTTTGCCATTGTGCGCGTGGACGAGCGCAACGCCGTGCGCATTGTGGGCGCGGTTCACCTCAACCGCGACGGCACCGTGACGCAGAATGAGAACGTAATTCCGGCCAGGGCGGAGGTTCTGAGCGGCAAGCACTGGATCCGCATTCAGCCGGAGCAGCCGCTTTCCATCGGCGAATACGCCCTGATCGAGATCGTCGCTCCTTCAGATATCAGCCCCACGGTATGGGACTTCCGCGTGGACCCGACCCGGGGCGATAACCCCGGGTCGATCACGCCGATTCTCAAGCGGGCGGATTCGCGGTAACGGCTCCTGGTGTCCGCCGCACAGATGGTCGTTTATGTTTTGAAAGGGCACGACTCCAGTAGTGCCGCAAACGTCGTGGATTGGTCAGGGCTTTAGCCCCTGAGGGATGGTTTTTGAGCAATTCGTTGTCAACATAGAGCCCTCCAAAAAATGACTCTATCTGCGGCGACCTACACCAGGGACTGATGTCCCGCCCATTCGAGCGAGGGCCTCAGGAGCCTG
>JAJXXG010000423.1 GCA_021781255.1 Acidobacteriota bacterium | reverse complement strand
AAGCGCGCCAGCGACGCGCCGTGCGTAAACACCGTATCGCCCGATGCGAGTTGCACGCCGCCCCAGCGCGCCCGGCCGTGATCGCAGCGATATGATTCAATGCCCGAGCCATCCGCATATACCAGATACAACTCCGGCGTCGTTCCTGATCCCAGCGGATACCCCGCTTCAAACAAAATGCGCCCATCCGCAAGCACGTCCGCGGGAAACACACTCGCCCGCATGTACGACAATTGCAGCGGCCCTGGCTTCGCCGACGGATTCATCGGTAGAAACTTCGGTGGATGACCGTCCTCATCCGACTGCAGCTTGAATCCTTGCGGCGTGCGCAGCGCAAAAATCATCCGCCCGGAAGGCAGATAGAAAGGGCGCTCGGCATCGGTCGCCGTTGCAAGCACCTTCCGCACCGAACGATCCTTCAGCGTCACTTCCCATATCTGCCACGGATCGCCCGCCGCCTGCTTGCCCGCGAACAGCGCCATCGTGCCGTCAAATGAAACCTGCGCATCCGCACTGGCCGCAAAGCCGGTCACCAGCGGTTCAGCGTTGCCTTCGTGCACCAGCAGCAGGTGCGCGCCTTTCGGAAAACGCTCCCCGCCGCGCAACTCCGCCAGCGGCGTATAGACGGGCGCTGCGGTCACAATGAAGTCCGCGCCTGCCTTCTGCGCCGGGTCAGGCGCGAATCCGCACAGCACAAGCAACAGCGCGGAAACGGCGGTAATCCGCAGAATCTTCGCCTCAGCCCTCATCCAAATGCCTCCATGGGCCGCACGCCCACCGGCTCGTTCAGCGCAAGCCTGCGCAGCGCAAGATAAGGGTCAAGCGAAGCCATCATTTCATCGAACCCGGCAAAGTCCAGCGACTGCTCGCCGTCGCTCCACGCCTTGTCGGGGTTGGGATGCACCTCCACCAGCAGCCCATCAGCCGCTGCCGCCACCGCAACGCGCGCCAGCGCCGGCACCAGCTCGCGATGCCCCGCTGCGTGGCTCGGGTCCGCAATCACCGGCAGGTGCGAAATCTGCTTCAGCAGCGCAATCGCGCCCACGTCAAACGTGTTCCGCGTCGCTGTCTCAAAGGTGCGAATGCCCCGCTCGCACAGAATGATGTTGGGGTTGCCGTTGTCGAAAATCAGTTGCGCCGAACGCAGCAGGTCGGCCACCGTGGCCATCATCCCGCGCTTCAGCAGCACCGGACGGCCCGAGCGCGCCGCCGCTTCCAGCAGAGAGTAGTTCTCCATGTTGCGCGTGCCAATCTGCAGTATGTCCGCATACTCGGCCACCATCGGCACGTCGCACTCCGACATCACTTCGGTCACGATCGCCAGCCCGCTCTCCTCACGGGCGCGCGCCAGCATCTTCAAACCATCCAGACCATGTCCTTGAAATGCGTAGGGAGAGCTGCGCGGCTTGAAGGCGCCTCCGCGCAGAATGCGCGCGCCGCCGCGACGAATATGATGCGCCGTCGCCAACAGCTGGAACTCCGTCTCAACCGAGCACGGCCCAGCCATCGTGATGAAGTCCCCGCCGCCGATCTCGAGATCGAGCACCTGCACTGTCGTCTGCTGGCGTCCGGAACTCTTCAGTACATCGGGGCTTTCAACAAACTTGTCCTGCCAACTGCCGCGCACCTGGCGCTCCGTTTCTGGGGAAGCGGAAGCGTCAGACTACCGTGCTCATATCCCTCGCGCCTCCATCCAAAGATGGAGACTCAACATGTTCATTTTGCAGGGGATAATTCATCATTTTTCATGCAGAATTGTGACCTGCGTCACAGACGAAAGGTGGTCAAAGGGAGTAAAGGAATCACGACAAAGTCGCCATCGCAGGCACCCGGAAACCAAACGCTCCGTCCACAACGGCCGCCACGCCCAGTGCCGTCTCATCCTCGAAAGGCCGCGCAACGATCTGCACGCCAATGGGCAGCCCCTCAGGCGAGCGACCCACCGGCGCCACCGCCGCCGGAGCAGCCAGCACGTTGAACCACTGCGTATGCCGCACCGCATCAAGGTAGCCCACGGCGCGGCCATCGATCTTCCACGTGCGCTCTTCATGTCGAAATGCCGGGATACTCGCCACCGGACACAGCAGCACCGGATGCTCATCCATCTCCGCCAGCGTCTCTGCGCGCAGCAGGTCCAGCTCGGCCCATGCGTCCAGCAACACCGTTGCCGTCAGCGGCTGCAGCGACACGGCAATGCCAAGAAACTCGCTGAAGATCGGGCTCAGCTTATCCTCATTGCCGCGAATCTCCGGCGCGTAAAACATCGCTCCGCATTGCACAAAAAACTTCCACCACAGCTTCCGCAACGGCTCCAGCGTGCGCGGCCGGAACGGCTCCACGCGAAATCCCGCGCTGCGCAGCGCATCCGCCGCATCCCGCACCGCGGCGCGCGTCTCCGCCGTCACAGGAACCAGCCCGTCATCTTCAAAAACGCCAATCGTGTTGCCGCGCAATGCATCCAAACTCATCTCGCGCAGCGCAGCCGGCGAGCTCGCCGGATCGTGCCTGTCCTGCCCGCTCAGCACGCGAAACAGCAGCGACACATCCGCCATCGTCCGCGCCATGGGGCCAATCGCGCCCAGCGTTGAGAAAGGCCCCACGCATGGCGGCAGGTGTCCCGCGCCGGGAATGCGCCCCGGCGTTGGCTTCAGCGAGCAGATACCCGTGAAGTGCGCCGGTACGCGCACCGAACCGCCGCTGTCACTGCCCAGGCCGGCAGCAGACATGCCCGCCGCAATCGCCGCCGACTCGCCGCCGCTCGATCCGCCCGGCGTCCGCTCCAGGTCCCACGGATTCCGCGTGCGCCCGTGCAGCAGGTTCGCCGTCTCATACGCCATCAGGAATTCCGGGCAGTTGGTCGTGCCCAGAATCAGCGCGCCCGCCGCGCGCAGCCGCGCCACCACCACCGCATCCTCGCGCGGCACGTCACCCTCATGCAGCAGGCTTCCAATTTCGCAGCGATATCCCGCTGTCGCAATCGACGACTTCACCGTCACCGGCAGCCCATGCAGCGGCCCGCGCGTTCCCTCGAACGCATCCAGCCGCCGCGCCTCAACCCGCACGCGCTCCGCATCAAAATCCGCAAACGCGTTCAGCGCCGGCTCCAGTCGCTCAATCTGCCGGATGTGCGCCTCGGCCAGCTCCGCAACCGAAAGCTCGCCCGCGCGCAGCAGCTCCAGTTGCCGCACCGCCGGCAACAGCGTCACATCGTTCACGACTGCACCATTTCACTTGCCGCACAGGCAACGCCAGCCCCACCGCAGGTGGTCACGGCCGCGGCGCCTTCGTTGCCGCCGGCAGCGCATCGTCCTGCGGCGTCGAGGGCAACGTCTTATAGTCGAAGCGATACGACCGCACCGGCTCGCCCGAGTCAAAGCGATCGTTCCAGTTCAACTGATACGCCAGCGCATCCGCATCGTCGGGAAACTTCTCGCTCGCCGGATACGGATACGCGCTCATCTTGTGGAACGGCAGTTGCGACACCGTGAACGGCGAAGCATCCCACCAGTCCATGTCCTTCACATATCCGTTCGCATAGAAGAAGTAATCGCGCTTCCAGTGTGCCGGCAGCGCAGGCAGCTTCGTCACGTCGAACTCCGCGGCAATCTCCTCGCCGCTGCCGAAGATCGCATAGCGGTCATCGACGCCCGTCACCAGCGCCGTCACATCGCCCAGGCGCGTGTAGTTGCCGCGCTGATGCTGGAACGGTCCCGTCAGGCTCACGCGGTTGTAGTCGTAGTCCAGATCGCCGGGGCTCGCTCCATCCATCTGCTTCGGATACCCGCGGAACTGCTCCGTCGCCAGCGCCAGCGGCACTTCTTCCGTGCGCGCCTCACCCTCGGCATGATTGTCCACCAGTACCTGGTCCCAATAAATTTCCAGATTGCTCACCAGGCGAATCCGTCGCGTGCCCGTGGGCAGCTTGCCCGTCAGGTCCACAACAATGGTGCGCTCCAGCCCTGCCGGAAAGCCCGCCTCGCCCGGAATGCGCTGCCACGTTCCATCGGGTCGCTCCGCCTCCACATACGGCGCAATCGGCTTCACGCCCGCCTGCCATGCTGCGTAGAGCGATGTCGCGCTGAAGTAGTTCACATAGCCCGTCATCAACAGCCGCAGCGGTGCGTTCGTGTTCACCTCGCCCAGGTCGAGCGTGAGCATGTGCTCATTCGCAAAGCCGTCATACGGCAGCGGCTTGAATCCGCTCGCAAACTCGTGATCGCGCCGGCTCAACTGCGCCAGCACATCGCGCCCTTCTCCATCCCACGCGCCCACCGGCAGCCGCGCGCCCGCTGAAGCCACCACGCGCCCTGACGCAAACGGAGGATCATCCAGGAACTTCTCGTCCGGATTCACTTCAACATTTTCAGGGTGGTCCACCGCCACCAGCCGCAGTTGGTCAATGTAGTTCACTTCCTCCATCGGCTCGATGAAGCGCAGGCTCAGCCTGCCATTCACAGGCACTGTCTGTGCGCCATCTACCTTGACCCACTCGCCGGGATTCGGCGTATTGCGCCGCGTGGGCGTGAACCAGTGCCCCACAACCGCCGCGCCAATCACGTCCGTCACCAGCTTGTATTTGTGCCCGTCCCAGGCAAACAGCACAGGGCACGAGCTGCCGCGCCGGTCCGCTTCCTTCATCGCAATCACCGGCTTCTGCGGCAAATCAATCTCATCCTGCAGCACGCCCGTGGGCCACAGAATGCGCAGTAGATCAATGCCCTTTGCATTGCCCAGCCCAATCAGCAGTTGCGGAGGCCCCTGCGTCTGGTAGCCCGAAGCGCCGGCCAGTTCCCACTTCTGCCACTGGCCGTTCGCAAAAATCTCCACCTTCGCGCCCAGAGCCGTCTTGTTGTCCGCATAGCCCGTCAGGTCCAGCCGCACAGAGTTGTTCCTGTTCGCGCCCACGTTGCGCAGCAGCACCGGCGGCGCATTCTCCTCGGTCACAATCAGATCCGCCGCGCCATCGCCATCCACATCGGCAGCAATCAGCCCGCGCGGCGCGCTCAGCCTCACGCGGTCCAGACCCAGCGCGCGGCTCACATCTTCAAAGCTGCCGTCTCCGCGATTGCGGAATACTTTCACGCGCGGCCCAGCGCTCGTCTCTACAATTGCCGCCAGGTCAACCCATCCATCGTTGTCGATATCCACCGCCGTAACGCCCCATCCGCGGAGCGCGCCGTTGAGCGGCAGGTTCACGCGCTCAAAGCGCCGGCCCGCGTTGTTCGGCCCCGCCACATTGCGCCACAGCGTCAGCCCCGGAGCGCCCGCGTGCGTCACGGCAATATCCATCCAGCCGTCCTTGTTGTAGTCCAGCACGGCAATGCCTTCCGTCGCTGGCAGCTTCGCGTCATAGAGCGCCTGCTCCGGATACTTGCCCTCGCGCGGATTCACATACAGCACCGGCGCGGCACTATCTCCCGTCATCGCCAGGTCCACCGCGCGGTCATTATTGAAATCCGTCAGAATCGCAGACGCCGTCCTGCCGCTGCCGCCCAGTCCCGTTTCTGCCGTCACCTCGGTAAACGTCTTGTTCCCGTTGTTGCGCCACAGCACATTCGATTCATCGCCGGCCTTCAGTGGCAAGCCGCTCAGCAGCAGATCCAGATCGCCGTCGTGATCGTAGTCCACAAACGTAATGCCCGTGGGCTGATTGCGCGCCGTAAGCCCCGCCTCCGCCGTCGCGTCCTCAAACTTGCCGTGCCCCAGGTTGCGAAACAGCCGCACGCCGTCATCCAGCGCTACCGCCAGATCATTCAACCCATCGCCGTCAAAGTCGCCCACTGTGCAGGCCACCGCATGGCCCGCTGCCTTCAATCCCGCAGTCGCGGCATCCAAATCTTCAAAACTGCCATCGGCGCTGCGATGCAGCACGCGAATCGCCTGCGCTCCCGCAGCCATCAGCACCAGGTCCATCTGGCCCGAGCCGGTCACGTCCATCATGCACGCCCCGCCCGTGCCATTGAACATCGGCGCCCCGGAGCCGGGTGCCCCAGGTCTCGCCTTTGAGGCCTGGGAAATCATCGTCTCCGGCTCCAGCTTCACCGCAATCATCGCCTTCTCAACCGCCTGCGGCTCTTCCACCGGCGTCACCGTCGAGTAATGTCCCTGCTCGCCATAGGCCAGGCCGATAGCCGCGGAAATCTTCGTGCTCGTCATGTGCTGGAAAAGTTTGAAGTGCTCCCGCGCCTCCTGCGTGTGACCCGAGCGCTGCAGCGCGCGCGCCATCGCAAACTCCGACGAGGCATGCAGCGGATTGATCGCCAGCGCCTGCTTCAGCACCACAATCGCCTTGTCGAACTGCTTCATTTCCTGGTAGCAGACGCCCTCAAAATAATAGGAGTCCACGTCACGCGGATCGTACTTCACCGCCTGCTTGAAGCTCGTCAGCGCCGCATCGATGTCGTTATCGGCATGCTGCGCAAGGCCCAGGTTGTACCACGCCTGCGGATTGTCCGGCGTCAGCGCAAGAGCCTTCTGGAAGGCATCCTTTGCCTCCGGCAACTTTTGCAGGGTCATCAGCGCGATGCCATCATTGATGGCTGCCTGCGCCAGCTTCGGATCCTTCTTGAAGGCCGCCGCAAAGCTCTGCTCCGCGCGCTCGGTAAACTGCTGGCCCATCTGCGCCACGCCGCGATTGTTCAGCACAATCGCCTCGGCGTCATAGCGCGTCTCCGCCGCCATTGCAGCCGACGCAACCAACAGCAGGGCCGCACACCCGCCCATTCGCATCCATCTCGTACGCAACGTTATCTCCAGACCGGCCGGGCCTCTGCGGCCCGCAGAAAATCGGGGAACCATCCAGTGTATGCGAGCGCCCATCCCCGCCGCATCGGCCAGTTATCCGGTCTTTGCTCTCATCAAATCATCAGAGGCTCATCAATTTATACTCCGGTTGTGATCGACTCTCTTCAGAAGGTTGACTGGTTCGCCTTTCTCGCGCGCCCACGCCTGGCGTCGCCATTGCCTCAGGCGCTCCACGCCCTGCAGGGCCAGCCCATCCTCATCACCGGAGCGGGCGGGTCCATCGGCTCCGCGCTCGCCCTTCGCGTGGCCGCGCTCGCGCCGTCCATTCTCGTCCTGGTTGATGCTTCAGAGAGCCATCTCTACGCGCTCCAGAGCGCATGGGATCAGGCTGAATCGCCCGCACCCGTCGCTTGCATCCTCGGCAGCGTCGCAGACCGCGCGCTCCTCGACGAAATCTTCTCCATCCACGCGCCCCGCATCGTCTTCCACGCCGCCGCCTTCAAGCACGTGCCGCTCATGGAGCAGCAGCCCCTCGCCGCCATCGCCAACAACGTCTTTGGCACGCACGCGCTCGTCGCAGCAGCGGAGGCTCACTCCGCCCGCGTCATCCTGCTCTCTACAGACAAGGCCGTTGAGCCCGCTTCCATCATGGGCGTCACCAAGCGCGTCGCCGAACACATCGTGCTGGCCGCGGGCGGCACAGCTTTGCGCCTCGGCAACGTGCTCGCATCGCGCGACAGCGTGGCCGAGGTCTTCGCCCGCCAGATCGCGCACGGCGGACCCATCACCATCACCAGCCCCGCCGCCCGCCGCTACTTCCTCACCCTCGACGAAGCGGCGAGCCTGCTGCTCGACGCCGCATGCGAACCAAACCCGCCCGCGCTTCTCGCTCCCGCGCTGCCCGCACCGCACTTCATCGCCGATCTCGCCCGCTTCATGTCCGCTGAACTCGCTCCTGGCCGCGCAATCCCGATCGAGTTCACGCATCCCCGTCCAGGCGACAAAGAGGTCGAGCACCTCTTTTCATCCGCTGAAAGCACACAGTCCGCATGGACCGAACGCCTGCTCCGCATCCAAACGTCCCCCATCAAACACGGCCAGTTGCAAAGCGCTCTCGCCGGCCTGCGTAGCGCAATCGAGGCGCGCGATCTTGCCGCCGCCCTCACCGGCCTGGGCACACTCGCCCCCGACTACACGCCCAGTCCAGCTGTGCTTGCCCTCGCCGGCAAAACCGGCCAGCGAGTCTTGCTATGAGCGCAACGCCGGGCATCAAGCGGCGCATCGCCGTCGTCACCACCTCGCGCGCGGACTACAGCCATCTCTACTGGCCACTCCGCGAGCTGGCAGCGCATCCCGGCGTCGAGCTGGGCGTCTTCGTTCTCGGCCCGCATCTCTCGCCGCAGTTCGGCGCCACCGTCGCTGAAATCGAACGCGATGGCTTCCCCATCAAGGCGCGCATCGAGTGCCTGCTCAGCTCGGACACTGACACCGGCATGGCCAAGACCATCGGCATCGCCATCCTCGGCCTCGCCGACGCGCTCACCGCCTGGCGTCCCGACCTGCTGCTCCTCATCGCCGACCGCTACGAAATGCTCGCGCCCGCATCCGTCGCCCTCGCCCTGCGCATCCCCATCGCGCACATCGAGGGCGGCGAAGTCAGCCAGGGAGCCATTGACGACCACGTGCGCAACGCCCTCACCAAGCTCGCGCACATTCACTTCACTTCCACGCCAACCGCCCGCCGCCGCGTCATCGCCATGGGCGAGGAGCCCTGGCGCGTCCACCACGCAGGAGCCCCGTCGCTCGACCACATGCGCCGCTCCGCGCTGCTGGACCGCGCCGCGCTCGAGGCCCGCATCGGCCTCAAGCTCACCCCGCCTGCGCTCGTCGCCGCCTGGCATCCCGTCACCATCCTGCGCGACACCAACACTGAAGCCGACGCCTTCTTCGCCGCGCTTGCCCAGACTCGCGGCCAGCTCATCTTCGTCTATCCCAATGCCGACGCCGGCAGCCACGCGCTCATCGAGCGGACCCGCGCCCTGGCCGACTCACGCCCCCACACCCACATCTACGTCAACCTCGAAGCCATTGCCTACTGGAGCCTCCTCGCCCAGGCCGACGCCCTCATCGGCAACTCCTCCAGCGGCATCATGGAGGCAGCTTCATTCGCGCTGCCCGTCGTCAACATCGGCATGCGCCAGCAGGGCCGCGAGCGCGCACCCAACATCCTCGACGCGCCCGCTGAAACCGAGGCCATCTGCAGCGCCATCCGCCACGCCCTCGCGCCGGACTTCCGCGCCAGCCTGCGCGGCATGGCCAACCCCTACGGAGACGGGACCGCCGCCACCACCATCGCGCGCGTCCTCACCACCGTCCCTCTCGACAACCTGCTCATCAAGCAGCCCGTCCCCGTGCCCGAAGAGGACGCACGCGCATGAACGAGACAGCCAACGAGCCCATCCCGCTTTCCGCGCCCGACATCACCGACGCTGAAATCAACGCCGTCACCGCCGTCCTGCGCACACGCCACCTCAGCCTCGGCCCCGAACTCACCGCATTCGAGCAGGCGCTCGCTGGCTATCTCCGTGTGCCGCACGCCGTCGCCGTCAGCTCCGGCACCGCCGGCCTGCATCTCGCGCTGCTCGCCCTCGGCATCGGCGAGGGCCACGAAGTCATAGTGCCTTCCTTCGCCTTCATCGCCGTCGCCAACGCAGTTGTCCAGGTCCGCGCCACGCCCGTCTTTGCAGAAATCGACCCTGTCACACTCAACCTCTCGCCAGCCGCCGTCGAGCAGGCCATCACGCCGCGCACCCGCGCCATCCTTGTCGTACACACCTTTGGCGTTCCGGCCGAAATGGACGCACTCCAGACCATCGCCCGCCGACACAACCTCGCCGTGATCGAAGATGCCTGCGAAGCCATCGGCGCCGAGTTCGATGGCCAGCCCGCCGGCAGCTTCGGCGACCTCTCCGTTTTCGGCTTCTATCCGAACAAGCAGCTCACCACCGGCGAAGGCGGCGCCGTCCTCGCCCGCGAACCCGCCCACGCCGCCCGACTTCGCAGCCTGCGCAATCAGGGGCGAGATCCTTCCGCCAACTGGCTCGATCACGCCGAAATCGGCTACAACTATCGCCTCTCTGAACTCGCCTGCGCGCTTGGCCGCGTGCAACTCAGCCGCATCAGCGAAATGCTCGCTCTCCGCCGCGCAGCAGCCGAACGCTATCACGAACTGCTTGACCCAATCTCCGGTCTCGAACTGCCCCCGCTCGCTTTGCCCCGCCGCACCATCAGTTGGTTCGTCTATGTCGTCCGCCTGCCTCAGCGCGCAGACCGCGACCGCATCCAGGCCGCTCTCGCCGCTGAGGGCATCGCCACCGGTCGCTACTTCGCGCCCATCCACCTGCAGCCTGCCTGGCGCAGCCATCCCAGCGCCGCCGCCGCCGCGCTGCCCCTCACTGAATCCATCGCGCGCCGCTCGCTCGCCCTGCCCTTCTTCAATCGCATCGCTCCAGGCCAGCAAAAGCGAGTGGCCCTTGCCATCCAGCAAGCACTCACAGGCAGAGCCTGACCCGCAATCTTTCCTCCTGCCGCCAGCTTTTCGTGTAATATCGGTGCCTGACTATTCCCGGGCTGGCTTCTACGGCTCTCTGATAGCTCAAGGAGGAACATCATGATTGAAATTGCTCAGTTGCTGCAACAAAAGGCCGGACTGAATGAAGCTCAGTCCCAAGACGCGGCACAGGCTATCGCAAACCTCATCAGGTCACGCATCCCAGAGTCCTTGCAGGGAACCGTGCTGCCTCTCCTGGGCATGGATGCCGCGACGGCTGGCGATCAGCCCGCAGACGCTGGCCAATCCGGCGGCCTCGGCGGCTTGCTCAGCGCAGCCGAGAACATGTTCGGCGGAAACAAAAGCTAGCTTTCCAGCGCCGCATTGTGCCCATTCAAGGCAGTAACTCATGCCTATAGCTGCTGGGAACAATACTGTTCAGGCTTTTGCAGGTCCATCCACATCACAAATGACTGACCAAAGAAACTGATCAAGGAAAGTGAAAGGAGCAATCCATGAAAATCGTACGATCCACAGCGACCCTTCTCGCTCTCGCCGCAGGCTTGCTGTTCAGCGTTCTTCCCGCCGCCGCTCTTCAGGCCAAAACCGCCGCCAAATCCACGGCCAAGTCCGCCCAGGCAGCAACGGCAAGCAAAAAGGCCGCAGCACCCGCAGCCGCCAGCAAGCTCCTGGACATCAATACCGCTTCCGCAGATCAACTCAAGGCCCTGCCCGGTGTCGGAGCAGTCTATTCCCAGAAAATCATCGCTGGCCGGCCGTACGCCAACAAATCCCAGCTCAAATCAAAAAAGATTGTCCCCGACGCCACCTATGACAAGATCGCCGGCCTCATCATTGCCAAACAGCCCGCAAAGGCCGGCAAGTAACCAGTCTCAACCCCATCCCGACAATACAAAACCAGGGAAACTCCGCGCACCCTTCTATCGTGAAGGGTGCGCGCTTTACATACTGCGGACAGCTCGCCGCAGGCAAGCTCTTGTAACAGTGCACGACTTCACAGGCTGCGGAAAACTCACCGCGTTCAAGGTCTTGTGTCAGGGCACGAGTTTACTCGTGTCGTAAGTGGCCTGAATCAAACTGGCCTTCAGGCCCTGCGTTCAGGCCGCTTTCCCCCAGCCTCTTCAGCCCCCGAGGGGATCCCCACGCATCCCAAACCGATTCCTCGCAAACTACCTCCCTCATGCCCCTACATCGCCTCAATATTTTTTGCTTACCAATGCCGGAAACCTGCATCTATATCGTTGTGAGTTATAACGCCGCGACCTGATTGCGGCTGCGGGCAAGCAGTGTTGAGCGCATGGGGCGCAAGGTGTTCATGCTCCCAGATAACTCTTGACAGAAAATCGGAAACCGGGCACCATCAACCCAAATCGGCGTTCCCGCTGGTCGATTTTGAACGTAGAAGGCCGCTCCGCGACTTTCCGATCTCAGCGGCGGCTTCCCACAACCGGGCTTCCTAAACTGACCTCATCCGAGGTCGAGAAACAGGTACGCTATGGTGGTGAAAACACAATGCAAGGGTCGGGGCATCACCGGACTGCATGTGGGCGTAAATAATGTCCGGCGCTATTTTCCAAAACAGGTTGATGTGATCGAGTTACAGTTGGACCACCTGCGCATTCGTTGCGGACTTTCACCAGACTTCTGGGAGGGGCAGCCGGAAATCTTCGATCCCCGGCTCTGCGCCTGGCTTGAGAACAAGCACCTCCACGGAAGGTGCGATCGCGGCTCCGTTCCCCTGGCCATGATCCCTTCCGGCGAGAACTCCTTCCGCCTGCAACCGGTCCATCACAACGGCTACTCCAACGGCGATTCCAACGGCCAGTCCGGTGACCAGTCCAGCGGTAAGAACCCGTCCGGCCCGGCAGCCTGAATCCGCCACGCCCGCCCGCTCAGGAAGTGCTGGCTTGGCTCCGTGCGCATCCCCAGCACCACCGTCCTCACCCCCACCCGCCTCTCGTTCCCTGTTCCCTGCCTTGATAAACTCAAAAAGCCATGAACATTTCCCAGCTTGAGCAGGCAGTTGAGAGCGCGTTCGCCGCCGGCCCTGCCGCCATCGGCGACCAGTCCGCCATGGACGCCTTCCTCGCCCTCCGCTCCGCCCTTGAGCGCGGCGACGTCCGCTCCGCCTCGCCCGACCCCGCCAGCCCCACCGGCTGGCGCGTCAACGCCTGGGTCAAGCAGGGCATCCTGCTCGGCTTCCGCCTCGGCGCGCTCGCGGACACCTCCGCCGCCGGCCTCTCCTTCGTCGACAAGCACACCTACCCCGCGCGCCACTTCACGCCCGCCGACGGCATCCGCATCGTTCCCGGCGGCTCCAGCGTCCGCGCCGGAGCCTACGTCGCCCGCGGCGTCGTCTGCATGCCGCCCATGTACATCAACGCCGGAGCATGGGTGGACGAAGGCACCATGGTTGACTCCCACGCCCTCGTCGGCTCCTGCGCCCAGATCGGCAAGCGCGTCCACCTCAGTGCCGCGGCCCAGATCGGCGGCGTCCTCGAGCCCATCAACGCCAGCCCCGTCATCATTGAGGATGACGCGCTCATCGGCGGCAACACCGGCGTCTACGAGGGCACCATCGTTCGCCAGGGCGCCGTTCTCGCCCCCGGAACCATCCTCACCCGCGGCACCCCGGTCTACGATCTCGTCAACGGCACAATCCTCCGCGCCACCGCCGACCAGCCCCTCATCATCCCCGCCAACGCCGTCGTCGTCCCCGGCTCCCGCGCCGTCTCCAAAGGCAAAGGCCACCCCAGCAGCCAGGACTGGGGCCTGAGCCTCTACGCCCCCGTCATCGTCAAATACCGCGACGAAAAAACCGACCTGAGCACCACCCTCGAAGACCTGCTCAGATAACCAAAAAACCGGCTGCCCCATCCCTTCGGGCGGCAGACGGCCCGAGTGCCGGGGCAACCATGATCGTGGTGGAACGCACGGCGTGGCACCCGGGCCACTCGCCTCTGTTGCTGGGGCCTGTTCAACGCCGCACTAGCAGTGAAATTGGGAGGGGAAAATGAGTCGATGGGTGATGTGGATAGTTGGCGCTATAGTCGTGTGTATGGCAATCGCGGCTCTGGGTTCAGTGTTGTTGTCGAGGTCTGCTTGCCGAGCCGCCACAAAGGACGGAACGATCAGAGATTTTCGACAGTTTACCGGTGACGAGCTTGAGCGAGATGTTCGTAATCGAGTGCCTCTGGGGAGTTCTCGCGAGTTCGTGGAAAGCTTCCTCACGACAGAAGGAATGAGATTTAGCTACGATCCCTCTCTGAATGCGACTCTAGCGAGCGCACCATGCCTCAAGGGGAGTGGCATCGTAGTGAAATCGCTCGGCCTGACTTTTAGGTTCGGTAAGGACTCCAAGGTTAGCTCTATCGAATCACATGTTCATCTAACGGGGCCGTAGGCGGGTGGCCAGGGTGCCGGAGGAAGCTAGGCGAGTTCTCCCACAAAGGATGGTTGCCCCGGGTGCCGGGGTCCCCACGGACAGGTCTTCGTCCGTGGGGTGGGGATGCCTAGCATTTGGGCACCCGGGATCGCAGCACTCGGTTCCCGCTTCTCCTTCCACATCCACTCCGCCTTGTTATACGCTTTCCACCAATGCCGCGAGGACTGATCCGTTACGAACACAGTCGAGTTTTCGCCATTACGCGACGGGTTGCCTCGGCGTTGTCCAGATCGAATCGCAATGGACGGCGGCGCAGCGTGAAGCTCAGTTGCCGGAACACTTGCAGTACAAGGAGAAGGCCGGGGGAGTGTCGTAGTCTCCCAGGTGCCCAAAGGCAAGGCACCCGGGGCAACCATGATCGTGGTGGAACGCACGGTGTGGCACCCGGGCCACCCGCCAAAACGATACGAATAGGCCCGATGTTTGCTCGCAGAATCAAGGTCCTTGCCATTGAACCAAGAAGTGCATTGCAGGAGGGAAGCTATGAACAGACTCATTCGCATTGCCTTGTCATTGGCCGTTGTGGGAGGGATCACCGTCTCGAGCTTTGGCTCATCTGCGCAGACTTCTTCCACAGTGATCAGAGTTCTTGATCCAAGTGAACTCGAAGGGATCGCTGGCGTTATTCTCTTGATTAATCCAGGTGATTATCGAAAATCGCAGGCTCTGGTCACCGATACGAAGGGGGGTGCAACCGCGCGTGACTTGAACTGTGCAATCTGTACAGTAACGGCTCTCGATCCACGCGGCTTATTCGTTAGTCGCACGACGGAGTTTTCGGCATCGAGTCATCTGTTTCGCCTCGTGCTGGCAATTCAACCGCTGATCGACATAGTCGGTGACCCAAAAGCAGTATCAATCGATCTTGCGATCAATGACTCTAAAGGCCAGCCTTTGACACGGCATGACGTGGTGATTCGGCCAACTCTGCTGACTCTGGAGGAAAGCAACCGACTATCCGTTCAAGGCACTGGACCGACAGGGCATGTAAATGTTCGCTTGCGCGCAGGAGCCTACACAGTCGCAACGTTGGACAAAGATTCTGTATCGGAAACGCAATTCGAGATCTCGACGGAGAAGGGACGGTGCTCTAGTAGCACAGTGACGTGCATCGTGGCATCGCCCCGATCTTCTGGTCGAATGAAAGCCATCAGTCTTGAGCTCTCTTCTGGCAACGGTCAGCCGAAGCCCTAATAAGCCTACGACAGTACGGATAACGCTATGATGCACCCCGAAGCGCATGCATCTGGAGCGTGTTTTATACCATCCCGTTTCACCGGCAAAGAACGTGACCCAGAATCAGGGAACGAATACTTCGGGGCCAGGTACTAGGCTTCCATGCGGGTGGCCCGGGTGCCGGAGGAAGTTAGGCGAGTTCTCCCACAAAGGATGGTTGGCGGGTGGCCCAGGTGCCAAGGGAAGTGAATCCAACCACTGAAGATGGTTGCCCCGGGTGCCTCGCATTTGGGCACCCGGGATCCGCGGATGGGAAATCACAACCCTCCCAGTCACCCCCAAAATTTCCCCCACCCAATTTGCAGAGTATTTCCCCTCAATCCCGCACAATGGAATTGCAGCAGTTGAAACCACGCTCCCGCTCCGTACCGGATTCCGTCCAGTCCCCACCCCGGCCGGGAGCTAGGAGCTAGAGGCTGGAAGCTAGCAGCTACCCCCCCTCCCCCCCCCTGTGCCCGGGAAAATTTGCAGTTTTCCACAAAATCCTTGCACATCATTTCTCTGCCGCACTCCGCATGCCAAAGCTCGCGCCTCTGTGACCCGCGCAACCTCAACGCGGTACATTGAGTCGATGGCCTCTCCGCACGTGAATCCAACTTCGCAGCACATTCGCTGGGGCATCGCCGGTCCCGGACGCGCCGGCACTCGCTTCGCCCAGGGCCTTGCCGCCGTGCCCGCCGCCTCGCTCGCCGCCGTCTGGGGCCGCACGCCCGAGCGCGCCCGCGCCTACGCCCAGCGCTTCGCCGTCCCGCAGGTCTGCGACACCCTTAACCAGCTCGCCGCCGCCAACATCGACGCCATCTACGTCGCCACGCACCCTGACACGCACGCCGAAATCTGCCTCCAGGCCCTCGCCGCCGGCAAGCACGTGATGTGCGAAAAACCCGCCGCCCTCAACGAGCGCCAGCTCACCGAAGTGCTCGCCGCCGCCCGCAGCCACGGCCGCCTCTTCATGGAAGCCATGAAGCCGCCCTTTTTCCCGCTCTACCGCCGCCTCCGCGAGCATCTGCAATCCGACCCCATCGGCCCCGTCGGCTATGTCCGCGCCGGCCACGCCGACGCCTCTCGCGCCCCCGACTACCCGCTCCACTTCGCCGAACTCGGCGGCGGCGGCATCATGGGCATCGGACCGTATGAGGCCTTTCTCGCCCTCGACTGGCTCGGCCCCCTCAAGCGCGTGCAGACGATGGGCCGCGTCGGCCCCTCCGGCGTCGATACCTTCGCCCTCTTCCAGTCCGAGCACGAGCGCGGCATGGCCCAGCTCCACACCGGCCTTGACCTGCTCAGCCGCGGCGATGCCCTGCTCGCCGCTCCCGGCGGCTATGTCATGATCCACGAAAACTGGTGGAACCCCACGCGCGCCACCGTCCACTACCTCGATGCCCGCCGCGTCGAGCTCCACGAGCCCTTCACGCACGGCGGCTTCAACTATGAGACCGCCCACTTCTGCGACCTCATCCGCCACGGCCAGTTGGAAAGCCCCGAAATCACTCACGCGCTCTCCATTGGCATGGCCCGCCTGCTTCAGTCCGCCCGCACCGCCCTCGGCGTCCGCTTCCCCGGCGAGTAGCTCCGCGCCTACCTAGTTTCCCCGTGCAGCCCGCGGTCAATCGCCGCCAGCAGCTCGCCCGAAGGATCGTTGAAGTAGCTCCAGAACATCACCCCGCCCAGCCCATGCGTCCGCACATAGCTGCACTTCGCGCCAATCGATTCCGCATCCTCATACGAAACAAAAACCCGCTTCTCTTCGCTATATAAATAAGGAGCCCGCGCCGTCTCGTCCCAGTACCGCGTAAACCCGTGGCCCAGCATCGTCTCCTCAATCAC
>JAJXXG010000998.1 GCA_021781255.1 Acidobacteriota bacterium | reverse complement strand
CAGTATGCGATTAAAGTAAGAGCAAGCAGTGACGAAGTGAGGGATAGATGTTGCAATGAGGGCCTCCCGCCCAGTTTCGTTGTTCACTGAACGCCCACCGGCCTATAACAGGCCGTCGGCCTTTGTCGTCTCGATCATCGCCCACGTTGGCGTCGTGTGCATGGTTGTGTTTGGATTCCTCTATGTGCCCAGGATTAACATGGATGCGGCGGCTGAGCGCTATGTTGTGCATCGGATTGAAGTGAATCCGCCAGACATTCCGCCCCTGACTCTTCCGGATAACTCAAAGCACTATCCAACTCATCGTGCGGACCACCATGTTCCGTCGCCGCACAGCAAGCTGGCCGCAGCTGCCTCGAGCCCGCGCCGATTGCACCTCAAGCTCGCAGACAAGACACTGGTTGAGCCCAAGAATCAGGTGAAAATGGTGCTCAATCACGCGCCGGTCCCTTCGCTGCTTCTATGGTCGAAGCCGCAGCCTGACGTTACGCTGGTCCGGCCGCCGCAGTTCAAGAAAGCAATGCTGAACAACGTCCGGGCATCGCTGCAGCCGCCAAATGAGGCAACGCACGTGGCAGACAATGCCATCACGCCCACGCCTTTCTCTTCGTCGTTGCCCATGCCGATTCCTTCCACCACCACGCCGATTCTGGTGCATGCACCCACGCCGGCAGACGCGGTGCCAGAGACAGCGTCGACGAGTACCGCCAAACCCACGACCATGGCGGTGATGTCGATCTCAAACTTCAACATGTCCAAGGGCGTCTTCGCCTTGCCGCCTGCCAACCAGACCGCAAATGGCACGAAGAATGGCGGCATGGCGGCGGGACACAAGGGGCAGGGACTGATTGCCGGCAATGAAAACAACCATGGTACGGCAAAGAATCTGTGGAGTGGAGGCAGTCCGAGCACGACTTCAGATGCTGACTATAGTATTGACGGTCCCGACATCACCACCACCCCTCTCAAGCTTCCTGAGGATGGAAAATATGGCGTTGTCGTGGTTGGATCGACAATCCAGCAGGAATATCCGGAAACGGTGGGACTGTGGGGCCGCCGCCTTGTCTATTCGGTCTTTTTGCACGTCGGTCTGGCGCAGAACTGGATACTCCAGTTCACGCTGCCTGCAAGTGTGGATGATGCGAAGACAAAGCTGAAGCTCATCAAGGCGCCGTGGCCGTACTTTATTCTGCGTCCCAACGTGGATGCCGATTATGTGAATTCCAACGCACTGATGATTCACGGCTTCATTAACGATGCAGGAAAGTTCGAACATCTTGCGCTGGTGCTGCCGCCACGCTATGCACACGCGCAGCAACTGCTCGATGCTTTAAAGCAATGGCAGTTCCGTCCCGCCACGCGCAGTGGGCAGCCGGCACGCGTGGAAGTGCTGCTGATTATGCCGGAAGGCGGAATGTAAGAGACGGTCCGCCGCGGGAGCGACTTAACAATCCCAATCGTTCACAAGCGGAGCCGCATTGCGAGGGAAGGATGCGTGTCTTCTTCTCGCGCTCCGGGTGCGAATCCGTTCTGATGCAAATTGTTCCAGGAAATTGCTCGAGGAGCGCCTTCAAAGGCCTGCGAGGAGCAGGGAAGCGCGAAGTCAAATTATTGTAAAAGTAGTATCAGAAGGGAAGAAAAGCCAAGGGTGCTTGCCGTCGACGGAAGATCGCCCGGCTAGCGGGTAATCATGCGGTGGTCGTCAGCTGGTTCATTCAGCCGGTCAAGAAAGCGCTCAAGAGTCTTACGATCAGCGCCGTTTTCGCGAGCTCCGTAGTAGTCACCGGCCTCACTGGAACGCGCCAGCACAAAGGCGAGACCAAGTCCGTCGCTGCCCCACCGAACCACCTTGGTTTGGACCGAAATGGCATCGTCCACGTTGCGTCCAAGGCTATCTGTTCGCTGCAGCGTCATCAGCACCAGAGTGCCGGGGAACCAGCGCTCTTCAGTGAGAACATAAAAGCCACTGGAGCTGATGTCGGAAATCTGATAGGCGCGCGGCGTACTGCCGGTCCAGTAATAGGCCACCAGCCCCGGAAGCGGCTGGCGCTGAGAGCGCCTTCGGTCCGAGGACAACCAGTTCTGAAGCCAGGTCTTCAGTGAGTTCGGCCTGCCGGTCTTTGGCTCGAAATTCTTCATCTCATCTGACCCCTGAAATGCGAAGTGTACGTTTTTCGGGTGAGCATGCAAATGGGATAATTCGGAAACCTCGTTGCCAGAGCCCTGCTCCTTTGAAGATACATCAGTTTCAATTTGGCCTCTCAGGCTTTCCTCCTTCGAAAATCCCTCGAGCCGCTTCTCCATTTCCTGCGCCAGGCAGATCACTAGCTGGTCGCCGGTCCTGGTTTGCGAGGAGTATATGGTCCGCGCCGGAAGTACAAGGGCGCTAGTCGCATGATCCTCGCTGGGCGCATCAGTGGAGTTCGGAAACGACTCCAATTCCTGAATTACCCGTAAATCCGAATCCAAATAAAGCAGGTCAATCGCAGAGTATCTTCGCAGTGTGGGGATCCCCTGGTAAGGCCTGAGCCACAACCCACTGTCTGCCTTGACGCCACGCCTTTCTACCCAATCTTTCACAGGCTCAAGGCCGGAATCAGAAACCATCACCCCCAAGCTCAGAAAGCTCTCGCGGGTTTGGTTGTACACGCAGTACTTCTGACCTTCCATATCCCCTCACCCTCCCTGAGGTCCGCAGGACTGCAGGGCGTGCCGAAGACTCACAAGCGGCCAAGACTGAAGTGATCGAATTTCTGCCCTAGGCGCCCTCATTCCTCCACCTGGCCTCCGGTTGAATCGATGCGCGGCCGGGACCGATATTGAATCAGGATGCTGGTCGTCCATCCGGGCGAAATGATAATTCCGGAACTTCCTTGGAAAAATCTTATTACCAATCCTGAAGATGCAGGAATGTTGCCTCTTCAGGCAGGCAAGCGGCGGGCAAATTGACTGGTGCCCGCCACGTGGACCTTGAAAATACTTACTTCGCCTTTGAGCGGCGACGCTGGATGAGGATCACCAGCACGATAACGAAAAGTACGCCGGCGACGATCCGAATAATCGTGACATTGTCCATTGAATAGTTCCTTTCCTTGAACGGTTGTTTCGTTTCATTCCTGCGGCACAAGGCTGACTAGCGTACGCGCCTGGTCCGGAAGTTCGGCTCTGCTTACTTCGCCTTTGAGCGGCGGCGCTGGATGAGGATCACCAGCACGATGACGAACAGCACACCGGCGACAATCCGGATAATCGTCACATTATCCATCGTCTTTCCCCCTTCTTATCGGTTGAACAGCCCCTTGATCGATTCCATTATTTGAACAGCCCCTTGAACGAATCCATCATGATGAGCATCGCTGGCCCAAGCGTGATGAGAAACAGCGATGGGAAGATGAAAAACGCAAGGGGAAAGATGAGCTTCACGGAGAGCTTGGCGGCCTTTTCTTCAATCTCTTGCACACGCTTGGTGCGCAGGGTATCAGAGTGCACGCGGAGCGTTTTGGCCACGCTGGTGCCGAATTGTTCCGACTGAATGAGCATCGAAACCAGGTTACGAATACTGTCCACGCCGGTCCGGTCGGCGAGGTGCTTCCATGCCTCTGCGCGAGGCGCGCCGGCGCGTTGTTCAAGGGCTACCACACCAAATTCATCGCTCATTACGGGCTGTGAATTCTTCAGTTCTTCTGCGGTGCGCGCCGTTGCCTGGTCAAGGCTCAGTCCAGCTTCTACGCAGATCACCAGAAGGTCCAGCACATCGGGCAGGCCCTTACGAATCTTGTACTGGCGTCGTGAAATCATGCGGCTAAGCCAAAGGTCGGGAGCCAGGAATCCTGCGCCGCAGCAGACGATGTACAAGAACATTGAGGCATAGCCCGTGATTGACACGATGATGCACAGGACTAGCGGAACCAGCACCTTGGCGCTGTAGTAGAACTTGACGGCATTGTCCTCGCGGTAACCTGCGCGGATGAGCCGGGAACGGACCTGGCCAGCCTCAGCCTCGCTGCGGGGCACAACGCGCTCAAAGCGCTCAACAACCCCTCCAAGGGCGGAGCGTGTATCCAGGATGGTGGCCTTCAGCGACTTCTGCTTTGCAACCTGCGGATTGATGACAGCGGAAATTCTGGACTGAATCGTCTCGCGATAGAAGACCAGAAGCAGCACGGCTGCAATCAGTGCGAAT
>JAJXXG010000641.1 GCA_021781255.1 Acidobacteriota bacterium | reverse complement strand
GGTCTCGCGCAGCCTTGAGCGCATCGCCGACCACGCCTCGAACATTGCCACCGACGTCATCTTCTGGATTCGCGGCGCGGACGTCCGCCACCAGCTCAGCCTGTCAATGGATTGAGCGCAGGGGAAGTAGAGCAAGGCTCTCCCGCTTTCAAAATCAAGACCCGGAAGACAGCCGCTCGCATCTGCTTGCTTTGCCTTACCGCGTGCTCTCAAACAGGAACCACGCGCGCCGTTCGGCCTGGTCGATCCACACCTCGATCATGCTCGTCGTGGCGTAGTCGGCGGCCTTGGCTGAAACCTCGTGCGCGATGCGCAGGCTCTCCACCAGCTTCTTGTTGTCTGCGTGCAGCTCGAAAAGCATCTCCTCGGGATTCACAAAATCCATGTCGTTATCGGCCAGCCGCTGCAGCCGGGCAATATGGCCGATGGACCGGATGGTGGTGCCGCCCACCTTGCGAACCCGCTCGGCTATGGCGTCCGTGATGGCGAAAATCTGCGCGGCCTGCTCATCCAGCAGAATGTGATAGTCGCGGAAGTGCGCCCCGCTCACGTGCCAGTGGAAGTTCTTCGTTTTCATATAAA
Source organism: Acidobacteriota bacterium (assembly GCA_021781255.1). The sequence goes on along the minus strand of JAJXXG010000641.1, from coordinate 3,606 downwards.
GAGCGAAGACATCGGCCAGCACCGCATTCAGCACGCTGGAAAGATCCTTCACCTCCGCCGGGGTAAAACCGTCAGGCGTACTGAGCTTGGCAGTTCTTGAAGCGGTTTCTTGCGTACGAGTGGCCATGGTTGCACCTCTGCCGGGGACGATCTCGCAATTTCCGGAATGGCGCTCGCGCGCTCGTGCCCCGCGCAAGCGGTTAGACGCCCAGGTTCCCGGAATGGCTCCGCGCAATGCGGTGCAAAAATGCAGCGGGCGCCAACTCCTTGAGAGAAGGCGCCCTGCGCGTCTTGCGGAATGGGTTGGGGTCAGGCTTTCTCCACCGGATGCGTGGCATAGTGCAGCAGCACCGCCACGGCGCAACTCGTCAGCCGCGTCTCCGCCGAGTCGGCACGGCTCGTCAGAATCACCGGAACCCGCGCGCCCAGAACAATGCCCGCCAGTTGCGCGCCGCCCAGGTACTCAAGCTGCTTGGCCAGCATGTTGCCGCTCTCCAGATCCGGCACCACCAGGATGTCGGCCAGGCCCGTCACGGGCGAATCAAGATGCTTGATCTTCGCGGCTTTGACGCTGACGGCGGTGTCAAATGCCAGCGGCCCGTCGAGAATCCCGCCGGTGATCTGTCCGCGGTCGGCCATTTTGCACAGCGCCGCGGCCTCCATCGTCGAAGGAATCTTGGGGTTTACGGTTTCAACGGCCGACAGCAGCGCGACCTTCGGCTCCGGAATCCCCAGCGCATGCGCCAGGTCAATCGCGTTCTGCACAATGTGAATCTTGTCTTCGAACTCCGGCTTGATGTTGATGGCCGCGTCGGTGATGAGCAGGGTGCGGGCGTAGGCGGGGGTGTCCATGACGAAGACGTGCGAGATGCGGCGCGAGGTGCGCAGGCCGGTGTCGCGGGCCATGGCGACCTTCATGAGCTCGTCGGTGTGCAGGCTGCCCTTCATCATGGCCTGCGCTTCGCCCTTGCGGCACATCAGCACGCAAATCTCCGCGGCCTTTACCTCGGAATCGGCGTGGATGATCGGGAACGGCGTGATGTCGAGGCCGATTTTGGCGGCGAGGGCCTTCATTTCGGGCTCGTCGCCGATGAGGGTGGGCTTGATGAGCCCTTCGTTGGCGGCTTCGACGGCGCCGCGCAGGGCAACGTCAGACAACGGCCAGCAAACCGCAGTCGTAATGGCCGGCAGCGACTTGCAGCGCTCCAGAAATTTGTGAAAGACGTGATAGTCAGCCGGGTGGCCAACCAGCGGGTCAACAGCTACAGCTTCAGCAAGTGGGGCAAGATCGCTCATCAGTTCTTTGTCTCCCGGCCGGAGCGGGGAATGCTCGCCCGGCCTCACGCAACCATTCTTACCCGCGCAGGCAATTCCGCATGTGAGTTTTGTCACACTCTGAGTATTTATCTCGTATTGCAAGACAAGCCAAAGAAGGCCGGACGAACCCCTGCGTTGCGTCCGGCCCGCGTGCTGTCGCTTACTTGATGGCGACCACCATCGAGTCCGGCCCCACAAGGTGCTCCATGCGCGCATCGCTGAAGCCCGCATCCTTCATCCACCCAATGCAGTCGCCGCCGGTGTAGTCGAAGCCGCCGTGCGTTTCGATCAGCATGTTCAGGCTCATCAGCATGCCAAATGCGTTCTTGCGCCGCTCATCGTCAATCATTGCGTCGTAGACAATCAGCGCGCCGCCCTTGGGAACCGCGTCGTAGGCCTTGCGAATCAGGAAGCGCTTCTCCTCGAGATTCCAGTCGTGCAGAATGTGCCCCATCATCACCACGTCCGCCTCGGGCAGCGGGTCGTTGAAGAAGTTGCCGGGGCGGAATTGCACCCGGTCCGTAAGCCCGTGGTGCTCAACGTACTCCTCAAAGACCGGCGCCACCTCAGGCAGATCGAAGCCCGTGCCAAACATGTGATCATTCTTCAGCGCCACCTGCACGATCAGATCGCCCTGCGCGGGGCCCGCATCGGCTACGGTCTGATATTTCGCCCAGGGAAACTTCGCGGCGATGGTCTGGTTCGCCCCGCGGCTCACGCCCGTCATCGCGCGCAGAAACACCTTCAGCCGTTCCGGATCGGCATAGAGGGTCGCGAACATGTCCGTTTCCCCGCGGCTAGCCTCGTTCTGCGGCAGGCCGGTGCGCAGCGCAGTGGTCAGGTCGCCCCAGTGATGGAAGAGCCGCTTATTCGCCATCTCCAGAATCCCGCCCATGTAGGTCGGCTTGTGCTTGTCGAGGAAAAGGTCCGTTGAAGGCGTGTTGGAGTATCTTCCGTCGTGGCGTTCCAGGAAACCCAGCGCTACCAGCGCATCCAGAAAGTCGTGCGCCGAGCGCGGGTGCAGGCCCAGGCGTCCGGCCAGTGATGCGAGATCCTCAGGCCGCTTCGCCAGCTCGGTAAAGACTTCCATTTCGACCGCGCTCAACAGCGTCTTTGAGGCCCAGAAGGCCAGGCCGGTCTGCAGAATGTGTTCAGGATTAGGGGCGTGTGTGCTCATAGTGTGACCTCTCTCTTGCTGAGTTCAGTGGTTCGGGGAAAATCCTCGCGTGCGGACCTCGCAGCCTGCCTTTGCCGTGCCTGCACGTCGTCATCCCTGGAGCGGTGGCTTGCGCGGAGGTGTAGTCGATGTGCGTGGGGTGCAGTTCGGTTAGCCTTGAATCACCCGGTTGGCCTGCGCTGTGTCTGTGTATTGCTGAAAGCCCGTCACTTTTCCGTCGCGCAGCCGCCATAGATGAGCAAACTGTGCGTCGAGCGCAATCCCGGTTGCCTTGCAAGTAGCGCGGTAACGGCCCGTGACGACAATCGTGTCGCCGGCATCAAGAAACTCGTCGGGAATCGCCTGAAAGCCATCCCACTCCGTGGCGAGCCGTTGGAACACGCCCTCCGCCACGGCCGCCGGACCAACATAGGGATTGCGATCTGAGTAGGGGAAATTCTCCGCCTCATACCAGACAATTTCGGGGTCCATCTTTGCAAACGCTGCCGGAGCATCGCCGCGGGCCAGGGAAGTATAAAGACTCTCAATGCATGCTCGATTGGAAAAAGGCAAAGCGAAAAACCTCCAGGGACTGCGCAAACCATATAACGGAAGAGAGCTGCCGGGCAATGCAAATAGCGGATTCTTCTGCGCTTCCGGATGAACTTTCCGTCATGCGCCAAAGCTGATATGCTGCGAGCGCTGAGAAAAACCGATTTACACAAAAAGAGGTGTACGGCGATGTGGTTCCTTGGAATGGATGTGGGCACGGGCGGCACGCGGGCCGTGGTGGTGGACGCGGCAGGCAAAGTGATTTCCAGCGCATCAAGTGAGCATGCTGCCTTTCGCACGCCGCACCCCGGCTGGGCTGAGCAGGATCCCGAGGATTGGTGGCGCGCCGCGCAACAGGCCATCCGCTTTGCGCTGGCCGCCGCGCCGGAGCCGCGTGAGCCCATCGCCGCCCTCGGCCTGACCGGCCAGATGCACGGCGCAGTGCTCCTCGACGAGAACGGCCAGGTGCTGCGCCCCTCGCTCATCTGGTGCGACACGCGCACCCAGCCCGAGTGCGACTGGCTGCACGAAAAGATCGGCTACGACCGACTCATCGAGCTGACGTGCAACCCCGCTTTGCC
>JAJXXG010001299.1 GCA_021781255.1 Acidobacteriota bacterium | reverse complement strand
TTAGAGCTTCCAATGCGAAGTACCCTCCTGAATTCTATTTTGCATTGCGTTCCTTACCGATAACATTCTCATGAAACGCTGTCTGAATTTTATCATGTAATATGGATTTGTAAACATGATTCAATGATTCCTACCTTGCGACAACGTCGTATTCGTCGTATTCGTCGTATTCAATGGTGGAATCATTATAACAGATTGATGTGAGGGGGTTTTTAAGTTGCTTAAATATAGAAAATCAGCGTTACTGCTTGTGGTAATCATGATCATTACAATGATGCCATATGCAGTTTGTGCAGAAGATGACCCTTCACAACGTGCCCTATTCGCTGAATGTCTATCCTCGAAAGACCCACTCGATCGCCGGTTCAGAGGTGCGTCCGCATCTGTACAACAGCATCCTTGATCACTTTGAGGAATATCTCATGCCCGAGCCAACCGCCTCCGGAGCGGCGCAGCCGTGAGTGCAACTGAAGCCGCACTCCATCCGGCGGAACAAGCCGATACCGCTCATCTCATTCGCGGCAACACGCGTGTCGGCGACTGGGACGTCACCGTTCTGACGGACGGCTTCTTTTTCCTTGATGGCGGAGCCATGTTTGGCGTGATTCCCAAACCGCTCTGGCATCGCCGCGCGCCTGCCGATGCTCAGAACCGCATTCTGCTGGGCACCAACACGGTCGTGCTGCGAGACGGACGGCAGACCATCGTGATCGAAACGGGCATTGGCGACAAGCTCACGGAAAAACAGCGCGCGATTTACGCTGCAAAGGCGCTGCTGCCCCAGGCCTTTGCTCAGGCAGGCATCGCTTTGGAAAGCGTCGACCTGGTGATCAATTCTCATCTGCACTTTGACCACTCCGGCTGGAATACCCGCTTCAACTCCAGCGGACAGCTTGTAGCCACTTTTCCGCGCGCTCGCTACTTTGCCCAGCGCGGCGAGGTTAACGATGGGCGCAAACAGCGCGAGCGCGACGGGGTCAGCTATATGGGCGACAACTATGAGCCACTGATCGCGTCAGGACAGATGACCCTGCTCGACGGCGATGCGGAGATTACACCTGGCATCCGCGTCGAGCTTTTTCCCGGCCACACCCCGCAACTTCAGGCGATACACATGGAGAGCCAAGGCGAACATGCCTGCTACATCAGCGATCTCATTCCAACCAGCGCGCATCTCGATCCCGTCTGGGGCATGGGCTACGATCTCGATCCGCTGCGCGTGATCGAAGAGCGCAAACGCTTCTATGCGCGCGCCATCACCGAAAACTGGCTTGTGCTCTTCACCCATGACCACCACATTCCCTTCGGGCGCATCGGCTGGAACGAGCGCGGACGCCCTACCCTGCTGGCGACGTGAGGCTCAAGGATGCAAAGCGGGAAGGACGAGATATGCGCACTCCTGCTGGACCTGGAGATGGAGTTGATACAGCCCGCTGTGCGCCACAACCGCGCCCGCATGGAAGCGCTGCTCGATCCGGAGTTCGTCGAGATTGGCGCTTCTGGAAGAGTCTGGTCACGGCCACAGATTCTCGATCTGCTGGCAACCGAGCAGCACTTTGAACCGCCACAAATCACCGATTTCCAGGTGCGCACCCTCATCCCAAACATCGCTCCGCAACTCGCGCTTGTCACCTATCGCACACGCTCGCCACAACGCGGCGCAGCACTGCGCTCTTCGCTTTGGAGATGCGACGGCTCGCAATGGCGCTGCGTCTTCCATCAGGGCACCGTCGAGCTTCAGGGTGCTGTGCCGGAGATGCGCTCACAGCCGTCCTGATTCGCAGCCCGCTTCGCGGCATTCATCTTGTCCGGCAGCAGCGTATGGATCGGCTAAATTGCTCAAGGCAGGTATCTCAAGGGAGCTTTTCAAGGGCCGCGCGAAACGCCGCATAGTTGCCGTCGGTGACGGCACCGCAGCCCACGGCCCGAATATGCCCGGTCGCATCCAGCGCAACCGCAACCGCATGGCTGAGATCAACGCCGGGAAATCCACCGCTCAGCCTCTGTTTCCAAAGCGAACCGTCGTGGTCCAGTACGATCGAGTGCGCCTGGCGAGCCGGCGCCATTCCGCGGCGAATCCCCGAGGCAATCATGCCGCGCATCAAGCCAGGTGCCGAATCCAGAAAGATCAGGTCATCCACGGCAAGAGTAGGGAAGTCGCGCTCCAGGCGCGCCGTCCACTGCGAGGCGTCCTTTCCCGCAGCCTGCGTAAAGCCAAGGATGACCACCGCCGGATGGCCATCCGGAATCGCCAGCACGCCTCCACTCAGCGACTTCCCATTCACAGCAGGAAATGTATCGCCGAAGTGAAGCGTCTGAGCCTTCGCGCAACAAAGGCCCAAAGCCAGCAACAGCGGCCATGTGAGGACGCGAAGTATGGACATGCATTCTCCTTTGTGCGCTTGTCAAAGTTATCGGCAGTATACGGCCAGCGCGATTGCCTCCAATGAACATTCGCCTATGCTGGCCGTCACATGTTTGTGTTTCCATTCCATGAAACACTTGTGCTCATGAAGCATCTTCCCCGCATCCTCCAGGGCGGCATGGGCGCTGGCGTCTCCAACTGGCGACTTGCGCAGGCCGTCTCGCGGCTTGGGCAGCTTGGCATCGTCTCCAGCACGGCCATCGACCAGATATTTATCCGCCGGCTGGGCGCCGGCGATCCGGATGGCGCGATGCGGCGCGGGATGGAGATGTTTCCCTTTCCGGCAATGGCGCGCCGCGTCTGGGACGAGTACTTTGTGCCTGGCGGCAAGGCTCGCAGCCAGCCGTATCGCACAACCCCCATGCACACGCATATCGATGCGCGAAAACTCGTTGAGTTATGCATCGTGAGCAACTTTGTCGAGGTAGCGCTGGCTCGTCTGGACCATAGCCACGAGGTCGGAATTAATCTGCTGGAAAAAGTGCAGACCGTACACTTGCCGTCGCTCTACGGTGCGATGCTGGCAGGCGTGGGATATGTGCTCATGGGCGCAGGAATTCCGCTGCATATTCCCGGAGTCCTCGACCGGCTCGCCGTGCACAAACCTGTGGAATACCGGCTCACCGTCGCCAGCGCGCCCGCCGAGGTGCAGGTGCGCTTCGATCCCCGGGATTTTGCCGAGGGCGAGCTCCCCACGCTCAAACGCCCGAAGTTTCTCGCCATCGTTTCCTCGAACACTCTGGCAACCACCATGCTGCGCCGCTCCAATGGGCGCGTCGATGGCCTCGTGATCGAGACGCATCGTGCCGGGGGACACAATGCGCCGCCACGCGGAAAACCGCTGCGAACCGCGGCGGGCGAACCACTTTACGGCGAGCGCGATCAAGTGGACTTTGCCGCATTACGCGCATTGGATGTCCCATTCTGGCTGGCCGGCAACTACGCCAGTGCAGCACGATTGCGCGAGGCCCTTGATCTGGGCGCAGCCGGGGTACAGGTGGGAACAGCCTTCGAATTTGCCGAGGAATCCGGCCTCGATCCCGCACTGAAGGCGGCAGTCATCCAGCAGATTCTCGACCGTCAGGCTCAGGTCTTCACGGATCCTCTTGCCTCGCCCACTGGCTTTCCGTTCAAAGTCGTCCAACTGGCCCATACACTTTCCGATCCGCCCACGTATGAGGCTCGCGAGCGCGTCTGTGACCTGGGCTTTCTGCGCGAGCCTTACTGGATTGCCGACGCCGAAGGCTCAGGCAGTGCGGGCCGGATCGGTTATCGATGCTCCGCCGAGCCGGTCGCAGCGTACATCGCTAAAGGCGGCCGAGCCAGCGAAACCGAGGGGCGCAAATGCCTCTGCAATGCCCTGCTGGCCAACATCGGTCTGGCGCAGCTTCGCGGCGAAAAATCTGCGGAGTTGCCGCTCATCACCGCAGGCGACGGCATCCACCAGGTCGCTGCTTTTCTTCAACCAGGCCACAGCCACTACTCCGCTGCCGATGTCGTGCGGCAGATGCTTGAGGATCCCGCCTGAGTACGCTCAGTTTCCAGAGAAGAGCGCAGCGCGCCACACTCAGTGCAGATGAATCGTGTGAATGAAGCTTCGCAATCCCGTCGCCAGAATCTGTACGCCGATGCAAAACAGTATGAACGACGACAGGCGCATCAGCACCACCGTACCCGTTCCTCCCAGCAAATGCGCCGCGTTGCGCGCCCAGCGATAGCAGATGTAGACCAGCCCGCACACCAGCCCGGAACCCAAAATCGAAGCG
>JAJXXG010000556.1 GCA_021781255.1 Acidobacteriota bacterium | reverse complement strand
TTAGCTCAATCAAACGGAATCTCCGGTCTCGCGATGTGGCGAGATCGACCGCACCTGTGACGGCGAGGAATCAACGCGCCCCGGAAAGCCTGGAGAGATCCAGGCGATAGACGTGCTGCGTGGCGGTTACAACAAGCAATTGCCGTTGCTCAGGAAGAAAGCGCGCCGCGATCAATTCGTGATCCAGAAGGTAACTCGCCACAAGCTTGCCGTTCGCACAACTACGGTGAAACCGAGAATCAACGCATGAATCCTAACTCATATCAGATAAAGCAGGAAGTCGATAATTCTAAACGGGATTCTCTGTCGTGCAGAACCGCGGAACCGAAAATCGGACACTTGCGTGTGTGGAATTGATCGCGGTGCGGCGCGGTAAAACCGAAGGGCACCCCTTGATATTGGCCTGGCGCGCGAAGCGTGGGCGCCGGCGGCCACGCAGGGCCGGAGCGGGGCGGGGGCCGCGCGTCGAGCGTGGGCCGGACGAGCCGCACCAGTCTAGAACTAGAAATCGGGTCATCGGGAGCGTGACAACGTAACGGCGTCGGTGCCAGTCGCCGAGAATATCGAAAGGTGGACTGTGCCACAGGATGTGCCACAGATTACGCGCTTTGTGCCACCAGCACGCGCTAAGAGGATTTTCGGGGCAAAGCAAAGCCCGCTGATTTAGCGGGCTTTAGCGAATCTTGTCTGGTAGCGCTAACGGGAATCGAACCCGTGTTTTAAGATTGAGAATCTCACGTCCTAACCCCTAGACGATAGCGCCACAACTGGAGGGAGCAGCCGTCACCGGCCACTTGTCTACTGTAACAAAAAACCCGCTGCGCGCCAAAGCGGTCCAGCCCATTATGCGCTCTTGTGAACCGCCTCGCCGAGAACTGCTGAAATCACTTTGTCCGCCACTCCATGCCGGCGCAGGCTCTCCTCCAGTGCTGTCAGCTCCGGCCTCTCAAGCTGCGCCAGGTCCTTGCGCAGCCCCTGTCCGATATATGCGCGAATCAGCGGCTGATATCCTGAGAATCCCAGCTTCGGCGCTATCTCCTTCAGATCATCGATCACGTCCTCGGGAACTCGTATGCTGATCGTTGCCATCGGCCGGTCACGCCGCAAACGCCGTTCAATCCGGTCCGCACTCGTCTTCATAGATTCTCCGTTCTGCGCTTGTCGCCCGACGCGCTGAGATGATGCGAATGACTCCATGGTCCCTCACGACATGCACCACGTAGAGCAGCGTCCAGTCCTCCGCCAACCCCACGACCGCTTCGCGTGACTCTCCTTCCGCTGAGGCATCGAGCACGCGGACAAATGGATCGAAAAAGGCCTCGCAGGCCGGCTCGAACCGAATGCCGTGTTTGTTGAAATTGGAGAGCGCCTTCTCCATATCCCAGCGAAATCGCTGGCCCGCGTAGACGAAGTGCGCACCCATGTGGTTTATGTATATAAAACGTATATACGTTTGTCAAGAAGCGATTGCCCTGGGCAATATGTCACTTTGAAATCGAAGGCGGGTCTTCAACTTCTCGGCCAGTGATATAAAAAGTCAAAACGAAGCTGATGATCGCTGCGATCGTTGCGGGAGCGAGCGCGGACAAAACAATTGGAGCGGGCTCCCCTGAAGTTTACTTCGAAAATCCCCAGGCGATGTAGCCAATAACGAATCCAACGTAAACCGCCACAAACGCCAGGAGGGCGATCTTTAGCGACTTGAGTAACCGCGTCGATGCCGTGACCATGGTTCAATGTCCGCAAACCCGTAGTACTCCCAGGGTAGCCCCGCTATTGTGGACAAAACCGCCGCCTCAAATCCCCAACTTGCGCACTTCATCGTTGTAATACTTGCGGTACAGAATCTCCCACTCCTGCGATCCTTCCAGAATGATCTTCCGCTGCGAGGCAATCTTCAGCCGCGCGGCCGTATCAATCCCGGCCTCCTGGGTCAGCAGGGTCTCCAGCGCCTTGCGCGCCTCCTGGCGGATCGTGTTGCGATCCTCCATGAACCCGACATCGTCGATCTCGGCCAGGGTGTCGGCCACGGTGTGGGCCAGTTTGTTGAGTTTATCGCGGTTGATCCTCATAGCACCGCCTTGTATTTGCGCGCCAGCTCGGTCTTCACCTTCTTGAACATCTCGGCGTATTGCGCGCCGGACTTGCGCATCTCCTCCGAATACGCGTCAAGAATCACGCGTACTTCCTCGTTGATGCGGTCTTCAAGCGAAAGCTCCTCGATCAAGCCGCCTGCCACCCGCGCCTCTGTACCCTTCAGGTCGCTGGTGGTGATCAGTTTGGCGTCGATGAGGTGCTTGACCGTTTTGCGGGCCAGATACCCTATGTATTCACGGGAAAAAATCATGAGCTAAGTCATGAGAATACCGCATCGGGCTACCCTATGTACACCCTCGAACCCGTTCGTCTCAAAACTGCGCGTCACCCTCAGAACGTCACATCGAAGCTCACAGTCACCGTCCGCCCTATCCCCGGATAGGGCACCACGATTCCCTGCTGTGCGCTGCTCCGCAACACCACCGGCACTGACCCGGCCATCGTCACCGCATCAATCTCATAACTCAGCACTGCTCCGCTCGGCGTGTTGGTTGACATCCATGAGAACGGAATCTCCACAGCGCATGCGGCCGTGGACCCGTTCACCGCGGTCACGCCCGTAGCCACCTCCACCGGAGCCGCCGCCGGCTGGCCATTCATGCTTCCCTGGCCCGGAAGATTCGGCACAATCCTCACCCTGCACGTCACCGTGGCTCCCGCTGGCAAAGCAGAGGCCACATTCAGATTGAAACGGATGACATACGCTCTGCCAACAGCCTCCGGGCTGCCAGGCATCGGCAACCCCGCCCAACCCACTGTCGGCGCAGGCAGCGCCAGCAACAAAATCATCAGAGAACGCGCCCGAAGCATAAGCCCCTCCGCCCACTCTATCGGCGCCAAACGGCAGAAAATTAGCGCGAGGCCGAAGCGAATTCGTACAGATCGGGTAAAAAGGTCATGCCGAGCCGCTTCGAGCGGAGCGCCGCAACTCAGCTACCTTCAGGCATCCGCTCATCCCCGATGCGGGCAGCTCTTCGTATTCAGGCACCCATCGGCCAGACGAAGCCGTTCCACAGGCCGCCCGCCCACCAGATGCTCACGCACAATCTCCTCCGCATCCTCCCGCCGGACATGCCCGTACCACACGCCCTCCGGATACACCACCATCGTCGGCCCGTGCTCGCACTGGTCCAGGCACCCCGACTTGTTGATGCGCACTCTGCCGCCCAGACCCGCGGCCTTGCTCAGTTGCTGCAACTCCGTGTGCAGCTCGCTCTTGCCGTCCGTCGTGCAGGACGGGCGCGGCGCGCCCTCGGGGCGAACATTGTGGCAGACAAAGACGTGGCGTTCAAATCCAGGCAAGCGGCATTCCTCCGGGGAAGTGATATCTCCAGACTAACGCCTCCGCAACCCTCCGCGAAGTTTCCACAATTGCCCCTTCCCACCCGCCCGCATCTGCGAAAATGGATGGTTGACCATGAGCACGGATAATCTACTTTCGCTGAAAGACGACATGGTGGCCTTCATCGAAGGACACGGCCTCCGCCGTCTCCCCGGTTACGTCACCGAAGACATTCCCTCCATCGTGTGGGAAGGCCAGCGCAATCCTGACGCCTGGAAAGACTTCGTCGAGATGGCCAAGCACGTTGGCGCGCCCTTCATCACTTTCAGTGAGATGAAGCTCGAGCGCGAGGATCTCGACACCCTCATCGAAGAAGCCGGAGAAATGAACTTCCCCGACGAAGAGGCCACCGAGCTGGTCGAGGCGCAGTGGCTTCGCAAGTATGCCGGCATGGTCGGCTACATCCAGCTTGGCTTCATCTATCAGGGCATGGCCTTCCTCCACGAAACCACAACTGAGTGGTATGAGCGCTTCCAGTCCCTGCTGGAAGACATCGAAAGCTTTCACGACATCGTCATTGACGACTCGCACAGCTCCGGCGACGAAGAGGACAACTGAATCAGGTGACCGCCGCAGGCCCGGTGCAGAACGGCCCCGCTCCTTCGCGCGGTGGCCCGCGTCAGCGATGGATCATCGCCGATCCGCACCCGGACGAGGCAGCCGCCCTTGCCAAGGCCGCGCATCTGCCGCAGGTCCTCGCCGAGCTGCTCATCGCCCGCGGCATCACCCAGCCGCAGCAGGCCTTCGCCTTTCTC
>JAJXXG010001191.1 GCA_021781255.1 Acidobacteriota bacterium | reverse complement strand
CGCGCAGGAAGATGGTTTCCCGCTCGTGATTGGGCACCTGGATGCCGACGGTGCTTTTGCCGGCCATCCGCTCGATAAGGATGCTTTCGGCACGCATCGCGAGGCATAGGTCCTCGGCGAGGCCTGATACGCGGCTGTATTTGACGCCGGCTTCGGGCTTGAACTCGTAAGTGGTGACCATTGGGCCGGGATTGATTTGGACAACCTGGCCGCGTACGTCGAACTCACCGCATTTCTCCACGAGCACGCGGGCTTCATCGCGCAGCTCGCCCTCGCGCACGACCTGCGGGCCAGCGCCAGCATTGAGCAGCGTGCTGGCAGGCAGTTTGTAGCCACTCACACTTTTGGGAGCGACAGTGGCGCTGCGCACTTCAGCATCAGCGCGCTCATGGATGGCAATTTCGCGGGCGGCTGGATCCGCATGCACTGCAGCGGCAGGCTGCGGTTCCGGCTCCGGGGCAAAACGCGTGGAGCGCATCTCAACAAGCCGGGCAGGCGGCACTGCAGGCGGCGTGGGAACTGCTGCCGCGGGATGCGCTTGGTCAGTCTGCGTTGCAGGCTCAGCATCGGCACGCTCCCAGATGTTAGTGCGGCGCGTGGGAACGTCTCCCTCTTCGGAGGGAACCGGGATGCGCTGATACGCTGGAATCTCGTGCATCGGCTCGGTTTCCGCCGGACGCTCTTTACGGCGGAAGAAGCCCGCCCAGCGTCGCGGCGCGGGCATGGCGGCCTCAAGCTCAGGCTCGTCAGACTCATCGATGGAACCGGCAAAGAGACGCTGCGAGGGACCGGGTGCTTCCTGCTCGGCGCGTGCGGCTTCGCGTTCGGCCTTGCGCTCGGCGCGCTCCTCGCGCCAGTTGTGCCAGCGGTCGCGCAGGGCCAGCCACTGAATCCAGCGCTCCTGCAGGCCGGTTTTGACCGCCCAGAAGTCTACGGCCGAGGCAAAGTAAAAACCTGCGAGGCCAAAGGCGAGAGCCACAACCCATGCACCGGGCTTGTTGAGATAGGTGGCCAGTTCGTCGGCGACGAGACGGCCCATGACCCCTTCAATTGGAATGGCGTGCAACCAGCGCCAGTGCCAGGGGAGAAGGCCAAGAATCGCCGGAAAAAAGACAACCGTCATTCCGCAGCCAATCCAGCGCAGCCAGGCCGTGCCCGCCGAGCGCGAGTGCATCCAGCTCCAGCCGACGCCGCCAAGCCACACGGGCAGGAAAAATGCCGTGAGGCCAAAGGCCTGCAGCATCAGGTCGCTGATCCATGCACCGAAGATGCCAACCCAGTTGTGGACCGCGTGCGCTGTCGGCAAATCCGCGGCAGTATTCAGCGAGGGATCGGCCGGATGATAGGTGGCGAGGGAGAGAAAAAGGAGGACGGCGACCAGCGAAAGCACCAGACCGAGAAAAACATTCAGGGCACGGTTCCGCGTAGGCGACAGAGCAATCGGAATTGGCTTCATCTTGAGGGGACGCCTCCGCCTCTCCGGCCGCCGAAACAAGCGCGTGCGAGCCGCCAGGGCGGACGAGAAATCCCAGAGCAATTTCTATTATCTGCGCCGGTGCGGGCGGCTCAGGCGAAAACCCGAAGGGAGGAACCACAATGTCCAACCCCCGGCGCAGAGCCATTTGCTGCACCTGCGGCGCAGTCAGCTACCTATATATAGCGCGCTCCCCAGACGAGGAGCCAAATGCCGAAGACGATGCGATAAATGGCGAATATGGTGAAGCCATGCCTGCGGACCCACATGAGGAACCACTCGACCACGCCATATGCCACGATGAAGGAGACGACGAAGCCAATGATGAGAATGATCCAACGATCGGTGGTCATGATGACGTCTGCCGTGGTGGAGCCCATGCCGGCAAAGTGAAGCGGGAGCACTTCCTTCACCAGGTCGTAGCCGGTGGCGGCGATCATGGTGGGAATGGAAAGCAGGAAGCTGAACTCGAGCGCGGAGGGCCGGTCGAGCCCGGCGATTTGCCCGGCGGCGATGGTGGACATGGAACGGGAGACGCCCGGAAAGATGGCCGAAAGTGCCTGGCAGAGGCCAATCCAGATGGACTGACCGAGGGTCATGTCTTCGACGTGCGTGGTCCGGGCCTCCTGGCGCGAATACCATGCGTCAACCACCCACATGACAATGCCGCCGATGAGCAGCGCAAGAGCCATGACCTTGAGACTGCCGAGATTGTGGTCGCTCCACTTTTTGAGCAGCAGCGCCGGCGCCGAAGTGCAAGCGAAGGCGATGAAGGTGAAGGAGATGGGATGGGTGAGCCAGTTGCGGTCGCCTCCCTCGCCGCGCGGAAAGGTGCGCATGAAGCCCACGATACGGCTGAGATAGAGCAGCACGAGCGCGAGGATTGCGCCGGCCTGAATGACGATCGTGTACATCTTCCAGTAGGCGTCGTCGAGCGGGATCTTCATCATCGCTTCAGTGATGCGCAGGTGGGCAGTGGAGCTGACGGGCAGGAATTCCGTGAGACCTTCCACAATGCCAAGAAGGACCGACTGCAGGTAGTGATTCAAACAGCCTCCGAAAAAGGGACGAGGTAAGCCGGTGAGGGTGAACCGGAGCAACGCAGCTTGCTAGAGAAACATTACAGCCAAATTATGGAGACATCATTGGTCGATACCGTAAACAGGAACGCCCTGTTCCAACTTGTACACGAGCGCCATGGCGCGCCAGGTGTAATCCGATTGAGGGAATTTTGATTTGAGGGCGTCGGTGAGCCGCTCGGCGTCCTGGCGGGCATCGTTGCTCTTGCGGTCGTCATGGGTGGCACGGTACATGTCCACCAGCACGGCCTCGCGCCATGCAGCTTCATAAAGAGCGCGTGGGGCACGCGGGCTGTCAGGATACTCGTCAGCGTATTTCTCATAGACCTCGGCCTCTTTTGCCGGGCACCGGGGCGAGCCTTGCCAGTCACCACAGAGCTTGTTGTCAATCAGGTCATACGCGGCCAGGGCGGCCCAGCGCGTGTTGGGGTAGTACTTGATGACCTGCTTGAGCGCGTGCTCATGGATCAACTCGCGCATGGCCGGGTTTTGCGTTTTGGCAGAAGGTAGCGTGGAGAGATCAGCCTTTTGAATTTGCCAATTGATGTCGGCCGCACGCCAGGCTGCCTCACCAGCGAGCGGTGAGTTGGGAAACATTTCGGCGAGGCGGCGATAGAGCAGGTGCGCGCTCTTGGCGGCGTCTTGCGGGCCGCGGGGATCTGCGGCGAGCGCTTCTTCATTGGCCGCTGCACCCATCAGGATTTGATCTCCGTTGGGCGTGGATTCCTCAACGACGCCCTTGGACTGCACCCACCCGGAGATGGGCGGCGGCGCATTGCTGTCGTCGCCGAAAACGGGCTGGTCGGGTGACTGGTCTTCCTCAACATCGGTGTTCGCGTAGACACGCATCCACGGGCCGCTGCGCTCGACGACAACCATCTCGCGGCCGATTTGCACGCGGGTGAGCTTTTGCGAACTGAGGTCGGGCGTGACATAAAGCCAGGTGACGCGAAGGACGGTGGCGCGCGGACCTGCCAGGGGCTTGACGATTTGCGGGCCGCGCGCGGCATGAGCTGCAATGCCAGCGCATGCGAGAACGCCGAGAACGGCGGCGCGAGCGGCAAGATTTCGAGCGAACCGTTGATGCATCATGATTCCCCCAGGGCCTAACCTTATGAACGACGTTCTGGCGCTGCTTCCGGCAGCGGCTTTTCCGCAAGCACCTCGGCCAGCAGAGCCGGATCCACGTTGCCTCCGCTGACGACGGCCACGGCCTTGCGGAAGGGCGGCAGCTGGGCCGAGTGAAAGAGCAGCGCCGCGGCGGGCACCGCTCCGCTGGGCTCGGGAACGAGTCGTGCTGTGGAGACGATGGCGCGCATGGCGGCGCGAATCTCTGCTTCGCTGACGGTTAGGATGCCGTCGACGAAGCGCTGGATGTGCGCGAAGTTGAGCTTGCCCACGCTCTGCGTGCGCAGGCCGTCGGCAATGGTCTGGCTGGTGCGTTCGGCGGGCCACTCAACGACCTTGCCGAGGCGAAAGCTTTCGGCGGCGTCGCCGGCGAGCTCAGGCTCCACGCCGATGACCTTTGCGTTGGGCAAGAGCTGCTTGACGGCCGCGGCCACACCGGCAAGAAGGCCACCGCCGGAGACGGGCGCGAGGATGAGATCGACGTCGGGCAGGTCTTCGACAATTTCAAGACCGCA
>JAJXXG010000119.1 GCA_021781255.1 Acidobacteriota bacterium | reverse complement strand
GATTTACATGATTGTGACAACCCTTTGCCTGGACCAGCTGCGCCGGCGCAAGACGCGGCGCGAGGATCAGGCGGTGGTTGTGGACCAGTCAGGCGACGAGATCGATCTGCTGGCCTCGGTTTCAGACAATCGGTCGTTTTCCAATCCGGCGCGTGAGCTGGACCGCAAGGTGCTGGGCGAGCGGATACAGGCTGCGCTGGACAAGCTGACACCGCGTGAACGGATGGTGTTTGAGCTGAAGCACTACCAGGGGCTGCGGCTGCGGACAATTGGAGAGATGTTGAACACGACGGAAGAGACCGCCAAGAATACGCTCTTCCGTGCGACGAAAAAGCTGAGGACGCAACTGGCGGGATTGCGCTGAATGGAAGACCGACCCCGCGAAGGAAAGCGGGGCGGAATTGTAGTAAGACTTGTTGGGGCTGGAAGGACGTAGTGAGATGGATTGTCAACTTGCACACGAGCGAATCGTGCTGGCGGCTTACGGGGAGCTGCCCGATGAGCAAGCCCACGAACTGGAACGGCATCTGATTGGCTGTGCGGAGTGCCGCACGGAGCGGGAGCAGCTGCATGCGATGAAGACGCTGGCTGCGCTGCATCCTGTGGTGGAGCCGCCGGCGAATCTGATGGCGCGGAGCCGGCTGCTGCTGGAAGAGGCGCTGGATGCGCTGCCGCCGAAGCGGTGGTATGAGCGGATGAGCCAGCGGCTGGGCAACAGCTTTGCCAGCCTGCAGGCAGCGCCCGTAGCGGCTGCACTGCTGGTGGTGATCGGGCTTGGCGCCGGAGCGCTGGGCGGTTATGAGTACGCGCAGGGCCGCGAGGCCCATGCAGCCACCAATGCACCGCAAACAGCGGAAGCCATGCCTGCTGGCACGCAGCAGATGATTGTGCCGGGGAATGTGGCCAGCATCTCAAGCATTGCGCAGGTTCCGAACAGCAATCTGGTTGCGGTTCGGTTTAACCAGGTGGTTCCGCAGCGGATTGAAGGTTCGCTGGACAATCCGGCGATTCGGCAACTGCTGATGATGGCCTCAGAAGATGCAGCGTCAGAAGGCGTGCGAGATGATTCAGTGGGCCTGCTTGCAGCGGAATGCCGCGCGGGACACAGCTGCCAGAGTGCGGGGATCCGCGATGCGCTGATGGTGGCGCTGCGCTATGACCGCAATGCACGGGTGCGCGAGAAGGCGCTGAAGGGGCTGGAGCCCTATGTTGCGCAGGATATGCGCGTGCGGGATGCGGTGCTGGAAGCGCTGCTGAACGACAGCGACCCGCAGATTCGCACAGAGGCGATTGGAATTCTGGAGCCAGTGGAGGCAGATACGAGTGTGCGCCAGGTGCTGTACACGGTGGCGAACTCGGACCAGAATCCGCAGATCAGGAATGTTTCGCGGCAGGTGTTGAGCAGGGTGCCGCAGATACAGTGAGCAGGTTTGAAGTGAGTAAGGACCGCCCGGCAGGCGATCGCGGCGCGAAGGACGAGCGCGGGGCAAGGCCGAGGCGGAGGGACACGGGAGAAGAAGCACCATGAAGTACTTTTCGAGGCCGAAACATTGCTTGGGAATGGCGGTATTGCTGGGGCTGGGCATTGCACTGGTGCCTGCAACGGCGAGGGCGCAAACGGGTAATCTGCAGAGTCTGATGGCGCAGCAGAATCTGCTGCTGCACTCTGCCGCTCCGGGCTACCTGGGCGTGCTGGTGGGCGACGTGGACCAGGACACGGCGACGCGGCTGAAGCTGAAGGACGCCAAAGGCGCAATTGTAACCCTGATTGACCACGATGCTCCGGCGGCAAAGGCGGGCATTCGCGTGGACGACGTGCTGCTGCAACTGAATGGGCAGGCGGTGGAGAACGCCGAGGAGTTTGGGCGTATTCTTCGGGAGCTTCCGGCGGGACGCTCGGTGAGTATTGAGCTGAGCCGCGACGGCAACATCCAGACGCTTGCCGTGGAGCTTGTGGACCGCAAGAAGATGGAGCATGAGGTGTGGAAGCGGCTGGACGCCGGAGGCGACGAATTTACGCCGGTGCCGGCGATGAGCATGCTTTCCGGCGGCGGATCGGGCGGCGACGTCGGTTCATCCGGCGGTTTCCATCTGCCGTGGTTTGGCAGCAGCCTGAATGTGGGCGCGCTGGTGGAGCCGCTGACCTCGCAGATGGCCGAGTATCTGGGAGTGGCCAACGGGCTGATGGTGAAACAGGTGGCGCGCAGGAGTGAGGCCGCCGTGGCAGGAATGAAGGCCTTCGACGTGATTCTAAAGGTGGGGCCGGAGACGATTGCGACCATGGCCGACTGGGACCGCGCGCTGCGCTCAAACAAGGGCAAGACAGTGCAGGTGACGATTCTGCGCAATCGCAAGCAGCAGACGCTGACGTTGCAGGTGGACTCAAAGCATAAGAAGGGTTGATAACAACAGCCGCAGACTGAACGAAAAGAAATGGGCGCCGCCGGGTAACCGGTTGGCGCCTTTGCTGTTTTTTAGCAGCCATCGTGACCATGACTGCACTATGATGAGCAGCCTATGAAAAATTCATTGAAGTGGGTGGCGGTGGCTGGTCTGGTGCTGGGCGGCGCGCTGGGGATGGCGGGCACGTTTGCGGCGCAGGCGAATGTGCGGAACACGCTGTGGGCGGTGGATAGCGTTGGCCTGATTGTAGCCACGGTGATTCTTGCAATTCACTTTTTCAGGAAAGGTTCCGACACGGTTGCCACCGGATTCCTCGTGTACGCGCTGGGCGAGAGCGTGATGCTGGGCGGGACGGCGGCGACGCTGGAAGCAAGCGTGCCCGCCTTTGCGGCGGGAACGGCGCTGTGGGCCGCGGGCTTGCTGTTGACGAGCCTCCCGGGTGAGTTCGCCATGTGGACAAGGCTGGCTGGCGTGGCGGCCGGACTGTTGATGGCGATTACTTCGGCAGAGATTTTCTGGGGCAATGCGATTACGCCGTTGACGCATCCGCTGCCGTTCTTCGCCTATCCCGTGCTGGTGCTCACATTCGCAGGCTGGCTGGTTCGCGTGATTCGGGAATCGTGAAAGGGGCGATGCGTCGCGCGCGTCCACGCTCGCCGTATCGTCTAAGTGGCGCGGCTGCAAACCCTTTGCGGCTCGCGGCCATCCTACATTCTTAGCGCCTGAAGATGGGGACGAGGCAAGCTGCTGCTGGCGCACTCCGAATGCGAAATGGGGAGGGCCGTGTGAAGTTTCATAGGGTTCCGGCGCTGGCCGGGATGGCGATGGTCTGTGCGGCGCTGGCCGCAATACAAATGGCGATGGCACACGATGCTGCGCTGGTGACGAAGGCGAATGCGGGTAACCCGGCGGCGGAGACGCAACTGGGGGATTTCTACGCAAACCAGAGCACGCCGAAGGGTTATGACGAGGCGGCGGTGTGGTACAAGAAGGCGGCAGCGAAGGGTTACGGCGAGGCCGAGTACAAGCTGGGGATTGCCTACTGCTGGCACGAGGGCGTGCCCCAGGACTACTCAGAGGGCTACTACGAAATTGCGCTGGGCATTGGCGACGGAGTGGTGGACTCAAACCACTGGCTGAACTTTGCGGCGAGCCACATGACGGCGGCCGAGGTGACAGCGGCCAAGGCAAGGGCGCAGCGGTGGCTTAAGCTGCACCCAGCGAAAAAGTAAAGAGCAAGGGCACCAGGGATCATGCGACGGCTGCGACCGGGCGAATGCTTTGGTTTGTGCATGGCCCGGCGATGAGAGAGCGTGCTGCGCCTAATTGGTGTTCCGGTTGCCA
Organism: Acidobacteriota bacterium; assembly: GCA_021781255.1. The sequence goes on along the minus strand of JAJXXG010000119.1, from coordinate 456 downwards.
TTGGGCCCGTTGAAAGAGAAGGTAACGGTCATCATGGGCGTGACGATGTGTTGATAGTCGCTGGTTTCAACCGGTAAGTTGACGCCGCCACCCCACGTAATGGCGAAACGATTGCCGGCAGGCCATGTTACCTCCAGCTCAGGCGAGGCAAAGAGATAAGAAAACGACGGGGCGGTGGCGGCGCCGAAGATCATGTTGTGGCTGCTTTGTGATTGCCCATCCAGCTCGGCGAGGAATCCAATGCCGCGATGGGTGTCGAGGACGTACTCAAGTGCTGCGCTGTAATAGACCAGATTGCCGTTGATCAGATGAGCGCCGGAGGGCGAGGTAACGGTGCCGATTCCGTTGTTGAATCCGTAGCCTAGTGGAACGTCAGCGGGATTCTGGATGAGATCGCCCACCTGCGCATAAAGCAGGAAGGGTTGCACGCGTTTGCGCATGAGCAGGGAAAGTCCT
>JAJXXG010001089.1 GCA_021781255.1 Acidobacteriota bacterium | reverse complement strand
TTGTTGCCGGGCAGGATGGAAATCCCTGGTGTTGTACTCCCGGGAGTAGGGCGCGACATCGGCGAGGATGGCCATCTTGTGGATGTCGGGATAGTCTTCTGGGTTGATGTCTTCGAGCTCCGGATGGAGCGCGGCATAGCCGGCGCCAGGCAGACGGGCAAATCCCTGGTCGACCTTGATGTAGGGATCGCCCTTGTGGAAGTCGGTGTAGTAATCCTTGCCGGGCATCCATGACGGCATGGTGTTGGGGATTTCGTTGGCCTGGGGCTCGAAGCCTTCGCGCTGGATGAAGCGGCGCACGGGTTCCGAGTAGCCGAACATCTCGTTCATGCCCGGGGCTGGTCCGATCCCTGCACCCAATTCCTTCTCGTAGTAGCGGCGCGAGGTGGAGGTCATCTGCCGGGAGCCCTGGTAGTAGACATCCTTGCCCTTGTTGCGATCGGGGAAGATGCCTTTGGTTCGCCACTCCTCTGAGCACATACTCATCGTGTAGTTCAGATCCCGGCGGACTTGACAGGTTCGCCGTTCAGGAGTAATGAGTATATGGGTACATATTTTACGCCTCTTCCGACCACCACCGACAACGACTACTTCCAGGGAGCCTGGAGCCGTTTCTTCGGCAGGTTCATCGAGAGCGGCCGGGACAAAGCGGGCCTTTCGGTGGAGCAGGCAGCCGACCTGGCCGGAATGAGCACCGCGGAGTGGACGGCGATCGAAGCCGGCGCCTCTCTTCCGGCGACCCGGCAACAGCTCCGGTCGATCGCCGATGCCTTGAACATCGAGTGGATCACAATGACCAAGATCGTGCTGATGTGCCGGCAGGCCTGGGGTATCCAGTAGCGATCCTTACTTATAACCGGATACACTCACCTCCGGGAAGGGAGGTGAGTGCGATCAAGAAAGCCGAACAGCCACAGGTGAAAAGGATGAACTTGAACGTTCCCATCGAGTTGCACAACTCCTTCAAGGCAACCACAGCAGCTCAGGGCCTGAACATGACCGATGTGCTGATGAACTTTATCCAGAACTATGTAACCAAGCACGGTCAGTCCGCCAAGCAGCCGAAAGGACGGCGCCAGTGAAGCGCGCCGTCCTCTATATGAGGGTCTCCAGCGTGGATCAGCACCCGGAGACTCAGCTGCATGACCTTCGGCAGATGGCTGCCCAGCGCAGCTATGAGATCGTGTACGAGTACACAGACAGGATCAGTGGCGTGAAGGCCCGCCGGCCAGGGCTGGACGAGCTTCTGCGCGATGCACGCCGCGGCCGCTTCGATGTCGTTCTGGTCTGGGCCTCTGACCGAATCGCAAGGTCGGTGAAGCACTTCCTCGAAGTGCTCGATGAGCTCAATCAGCTCCATGTCGAGTTCGTCAGCTTCCGCGAAAGCATCGACACGTCCGGCCCGCTGGGCAGGGCCATCGTGGTGATCATCGGCGCTATCGCCGAACTGGAACGTAACCTGATCATCGAGCGGGTGCGCGCCGGCATGCGGCGTGCCCGTCTCGAAGGCAGGCACATCGGGCGCAATCCACTCGCCGTCGATCGGGAAGCAATCCATCGCGAACGGTACCAGGGGCACAGCATCCGGCAGATCGCAAAGGAACACCGCGTCTCAACAGCAACGATCCAGCGCGTGCTCAAAGACAAGGCACCGGCTGCACCGACCGTCCAAACGCAACCTTATCCAGGTGTGACAAAAGGCATCCAAAAGCCCGCCGCCTAAACCCCACAAAATCAATGGCCGGATCTCAACAATCCGGCCGTGCCAAAAGGTATAGCTTGAGAGACAACACCATGCCGCTCGGAGGCAACAGTTCTAGTGGCTAGCCGACTCCTCGGGTTTAATCCGGCGGAGGCTATTTAATCGGGACCTTCCTTGCGGGCGCGCGCGTCGTAGTAGACCAGAGACATGCTGATCGTTGCTACTGGGGAGGTCAGCGCCACGGCGATGAAACCAACTACTGCGCCCGAAATCCGGAATGCGGCCCCATGGCTGGGCAGCAACAGTGTGGGCGCGCCCAAAATGAAGTCTGCAGCCAGGACGAGTATGAGAAAGGCAAAGTGCACAATGGTTACTCGGCCGCGGTCCCCCGCAGTGAGGAATGTACTGCGCTTGAGAGCGAGTCTGCTGCCGATGTCTTCCACCACGCAGGCCTGCACAGCTACCGCATAACGCGCACATATCCATATCGAAGCGAAGATCGCCGAGATCAGCGATACGCCTCCACAAACGTAACCAATCGTGCCCGCTTCCACCTGGGAATTGAAGCCAAGAACGGCGGCCGTGGCGAGAGCCACCACGCCGGCGCCAATGAAAAGCAGGCCTCCTGGAAATGCATGGATAAACACCGCCAATACGATTCCGAGAATCTGCCATAGCCGCTTCCTGAGTGCGCGGTAGCCCTGTGCAACTAGCACCTTGCTGCCGCGGCTGACGGCCGCAGCCGCCTCCACTGTGGCAGCTGAGGAAATCGACGCGCCCGCCAATGCGATCACGATTCCCACCAGTACCCCAAGCACTGCCTGAGCAGCCGTCGGCGAATGCAAGCGAACGAGGGCAACCGTGCCTCCGCCGTAGCGTAGCCGGTACGCGAATGTGGCCACGGGACCGACGATCGACAGCCCAGCGAACTTCACGAAATACCGGCCGTAGAGGCTAAGCGTTCTGTCGAGCAGTTCCAGCGTAGATTTCGGACGGATAGAATCCTCCACTGATCTAGAATCTCCTCTTTTCAGGCGGGTGGATCACCTCAAAGGCGGATTGAAGAATCTAGGTTCCCATGTCTCGATCTTGAGACAGGGGAAAGCACAAAAGCCTCAGCCAAAACATATTACGCCCGATGGGTCCCAGTGCTACGCGACCCGAATCCCCAGGACCGGTCTTAAGATTTCAGTCGCCATGCCGACTTCACGGGAGCAATTCTCGATTCATTTCCGGATAGGTAACAAAGCTTAGCGCTCAGACCTGAGGCCAAATTTGCTTCAAACGCCGAACTGTCTCAGATGATGATCGATGTGTTTGTACATTAAAATGGCCCACTGTTGCGGATTGAGCGGACCAAAGAAAGGATGTGGGTGCTGGGAGCAACGCGCTGCGCCTTCATTGGCGAAGCGATCGATAGCTGCGATGAGATAGCCGCGTTCTCGCTCGAAGTCGCACTTGGCGTTGTCCGGGGAAAAGAGCTCCGGCGACGAAGGTGAATTGCGACGCATGGGCTTGTCATTCCCGAAGACCAGCGGCTTAATCAGCAGGCCAATGATGTTGGCAGGGAACGGTGCACGTTTGGGGTTGATAACGCCCATCGCCATCTCTAAACCAGAAGTGCAGTGCGCAAGGGTCTGGGCGACGGTCATATTGCCCCACAGCCGCTGACTGTGATCATCGAGCTCCATAATGCGCCGCTTTGTATCTCCCACCAGACTGGAGTCAAAGAGGTTTTTAATGGGAGCCGTTTTTGCGACGTGACTGTCGTGGGCCATTTCAACTTCTTTCTATCACGTGGGAAGCGGTCCAAAAGGATTACTCCTGAAAAACGCCGTTGTCGAAAGTCATAGATTGTGCAGACCGTTGCCTTGTACCGTCTCACAATCTTCAGCTGCTAGACGGCGCCATTTCTGTTCTGCAGCCCTACTCATAGCAGGGATGCATTTCCTTCGTTGGCTGGACCCAGCAGTTCGGGATTATTGTTGCGCACATTGCCGACTCGCTCGCTGACTGGCCAGGCGGTCATGGGTTCTGCATTGTAGGGCCGCAGCAGGTCCACGGGCAGACGCATTGGATCGCCTGGATTGAGCCAACGGTCATAGTCATCCGGCTCAAGAATTACCGGCATGCGGTTATGGATCGGCTCCATGACTTCGTTGGGATCGGTGGTGAGGATGGTGAACGTCTCCAATGCCTCGCCATCCTTTGGCCACCAGCTCTCCCACAAGCCGGCAAAGGCGAAGGGTTTGCCGCTCTTGAGTGCTACGGCAAACGGCTGCTTCGTCCTGGGCTCCAGACGCTTCCATTCATAGAAGGCGTCTGCCGGCACCAGGCACCGGCGCTTTTTCATCGCTTCTCGAAACGCAGGTTTGGCCGCCGCCTCTTCGGCGCGTGCATTGATCGTGTTGTAGGCGATCTTTGTATCCTTTGCCCAGAACGGCACCAGCCCCCAGCGCAGAAGCGAGAGCTCTCGCTTGCCGGTATCCCGGTTCAGGCGTACC
>JAJXXG010001148.1 GCA_021781255.1 Acidobacteriota bacterium | reverse complement strand
TCTAGGCGCTGCATCCGCTCATCGAGCCGGAAAATTTTTATCAGTGTCGCCTGTCTCGCCTCCGCGTCTCGCTCGGCACGGTCGAAGCGGTCATTTATTCTCGCCTCGGCGCGCAAGGCATCGCTCTTTAGCTGCTCGTCTAACTTGTCAAAGCGTGCGTCCATGCGGTCAAGGCGTGCCTCCATATGGTCGAGCCGCTTGTCTATGGCGTCCAGTCTCACGTCAATTGCTGTAAGCTGCGCGCCAATGGCGCGCAGTTCCGAGGCTAAAAAATCCTGAATGAGTTGGCGGGTATCCTCTAGTATCGTCATCGTCTCTTCCGTGCGGTCATTATAGTGCGTACTGGTATTAGGCGGGGCGGGGCAACCTTAGATCGCTTCCCCTCGCCGGGCGCGGATATCCTCTAGCGTGGTCTCTCGTGTCGCCGGAAATAGCGGCTCATTTCCCTACTCTGGAAGACCGCCTAGGGGTGACGCTCTGGGGGCTTAACCGCCTGCCCATCATGGTTTTACGCCTAAATTCACAACATTTCCCGGCAAAATAGCCTGAAGGAGTCGGCACAGCCCCCTGGCTAGCAGGCAGCGGCAATCGGACTGTTGCCTCCAACTCCGCTTATACCGTCTATAAGCAAATCCGATAATGTGTCGTATTCACACCAAACCTCGGGGCAGAATCGACTTTCGAAATGATTTCTGAACTGATTATGAAATAATTTCAATGTCCCCCAGCGAAAGTGGGGATAGACGACTCGAACCAGTTGGCAGTGAACGACAAAGGATATCAAGATAAATGAGCTATGTAGCGGACGCGAAGAGGTATGACCAGGCAACATTCCGGCGTTGCGGACGATCCGGAATCGTGCTTCCGCCGGTTTCCCTCGGCCTATGGCAGAACTTTGGCGGCACAGACGTCTTTGAGACTGGCCGCGCAGTGATCCGGCGCGCGTTCGATAGGGGCGTGACCCACTTCGACCTGGCCAACAATTATGGCCCTCCTTATGGATCAGCTGAGGAAAACTTCGGCGAGATTCTGCGGAAGGACTTTCGCAGCTATCGCAATGAGTTGCTGATTTCGTCGAAGGCGGGATGGGATATGTGGCCCGGGCCTTACGGCATCGGCGGTTCACGCAAATACCTGCTTGCGTCCCTGGATGAAAGCCTGCAGCGCATGGGGTTGGAGTACGTCGATATCTTCTACTCTCACCGGCCCTGGATGGATGTGCCGCTAGAGGAAACCATGGGTGCGCTAGTGCAGGCTGTGCGACAAGGCAAGGCTCTGTATGTAGGCATCTCGTCTTACAGTCCGGAGCGGGCACGAGAAGCGGCAAGACTTTTGAAGAGTGAAGGTGTGCCTCTGCTGATTCATCAGCCGTCATACTCCATGCTGAATCGCTGGATCGAAGAGGAGTTGCTTGCGACGCTCGATGAGCTTGGCGTAGGCTGCATTGCATTTTCTCCTCTGGCTCAAGGCCTGCTGACGAACAAGTATTTAAAGGGCGTTCCAGAGAACTCTCGCGCAAAGGCAGAAGGTTCCTTCTTAAAAGACTTTCTGAGTGAGGAAAATCTCGGCCGGGTGAGGGCCCTCAACGAAATTGCGCAAGGACGCGGGCAGACGCTGGCACAAATGGCAATCGCCTGGGTACTTCGAGATCAGCGAGTTACTTCAGCGTTGATCGGAGCGCGCAATGTGGAACAGCTCGATAACTCGCTCGATGCATTAAAGAACCTGCAATTCTCTGCTGCCGAGCTTCGCGATATTGACAGCCACGCGCAGGAAGGGTCCATCGACTTATGGAGAGAGGCGCGCGAAGGAATGGCTTAGCACTCATTGAACAGCGGAGTTATGCAGCTGTGTCGTCGAGATAGCTGCATAGCTCCATGCAAGAGCTTACTAACATATGCATTTTCTATATTGTCCGCAACAGCAGCTGAACATCTGCGGCATTGATACTAACTCGAACTAACTACAACAATGTTAGCGATTGAGCATCAGGTACTAACGCATTCCAAGTGCAGGCTATCTCACTTTCTATTCGTTCTATCCGTAAAATTACGAGTCCAGGCTGCTCGATTTGAGTCAATTGTTAGGTAGCAGTAGTTTCGATGGCTGTTTCAATTGCCATCGACAGGGGGTCCTTTCCTAGAGTGTGGATCGTTAAAGTAGCACTGGATCGTCCGTATACCTTTATTATCCTGGCCTTGCTCATCCTGATCATGAGCCCGGTGATAATCCTGCGCACGCCGACCGATATCTTCCCCAACATCAATATCCCGGTCGTGGCGATCGCATGGCAGTATACGGGCCTCAATCCGGAGGAAATGGAAGGTCGGCTCACCACACCCTACGAGAAGGCGCTCACAACTCTCGTCGATAATATTCAGCACACGGAATCCACGACCTATAACGGCGTATCCGTGGTGAAGGTATTTCTGCAGCCGGGCGCCAGCCTTGAGACCGCGAATGCGCAAATAACCGCTGCCTCGCAGTACCTCCTGCGCCAGCTTCCTCCTGGAACACTCCCGCCGGAGATCATCAATTTCAGCGCCTCCAGCGTACCGATTCTTCAACTGGGAGTATCCGGGAAAGGACTTAGCGAACAACAACTCGCCGACCTGAGCGTGAATGCGGTCCGCCCGTCTCTTGTAACCGTACCCGGAGCTGTACTCCCGCTTCCCTATGGAGGCAAGCAGCCACAGATTACCGTCAGCATGGATCAGGAGGAGATGCAGTCCAAAGGCGTCTCACCTGGGGATATCCTGAGCGCGATGAACGCACAGAACGTCGTCATGCCTTCTGGTACAGCAAAGATAGGCTCAGAAGAATACGACATCCGCACGAACGCTGCTCCGCGCTCTCTTGCTGAACTCAGCATGATGCCCATCAAGCAGGTAAATGGCGCGATCGTCTATCTGCGTGATGTCGCAACGGTCAGCAGCGGCTCAGCCTTCCAGACCAATATCGTACGGCAGGACGGACATCGCGGCGTCCTGATCAGTGTGCTCAAGGCTGGGAATGCTTCGACCTTGAGCGTTGTTCAGGGAGTCCTGAACTTACTCCCGCGTGTGGCGCAGACAGTGCCGCCTGATCTGAAGATGATTCCGCTGAGCGATCAGAGCATCTTTGTGCGAGCCGCGGTCTCCGGTGTCATCCGCGAGGCAATCATTGCCGCTGCGCTCACCGGTCTGATGATTCTGCTCTTCCTCGGCAGCTGGCGCTCAACCGTCATCATCGCCATCTCCATTCCGCTCTCCATTCTCACCTCGGTCATTGTCCTGAGCCTGATCGGCGAAACCATCAACACGATGACCCTTGGCGGCCTGGCACTTGCCGTCGGCATCCTGGTGGACGACGCCACCGTTACGATCGAGAACATTGAGCGGTTTCTTGAGAACGGATACGAATTGCGCGAAGCGATCCTGGAGGGCGCTGCGCAAATCGCGGTACCAGCCCTCGTCTCTACTTTCTGCATCTGTATTGTCTTCCTGCCGATGTTCTTCCTCGAAGGTGTATCACGCTATCTCTTCGTGCCATTGGCCGAGGCGGTCATGTTCGCGATGATCGCGTCTTATATTCTTTCTCGAACGCTGGTGCCAACGCTCGCCATGTACCTTCTGCGGGTGAAAGATCATGGTCCTACAAGCAATCCATTCATCCGCTTTCAACGCGGCTTCGAGAATATCTTCGAGCGGGTTCGTGCCGCCTATCAGGTCATGCTGACGCGGCTTGTCTTGTCACGAAAGGCATTTGTGCCCGCCTTTCTGCTGGCCTGCCTTTGTGCCTTTCTATTGCTTCCTTTTCTTGGCCAGGACTTTTTCCCGAATACCGATTCCGGAGAATTCATCCTGCATATTCGAGGCAGAACCGGCATGAGGATCGAAGAAACTGCGCGGCTTGCCGATCTCGTAGAGGCTTCGATCCGGACCAAGATTCCCCCTCGGGAGATGAATAATATTCTGGACAACCTTGGCCTGCCCTACAGTCCGATGAACACCATGCACAGCACGTCGGGCATCATAGGCGCATCAGACGGCGACATCATGGTGACGTTGAATCGTGAGCATCATCCAACAGCGGCTTATGTTCGTGAGCTGCGCCGGGATCTCCCGAAGGAGTTTCCAGGAACGCTCTTCTATTTTCTGCCGGCTGACATCACCACGCAGATACTTAACTTCGGCTTACCCGCACCCATCGATATACAGCTGCAGAGTAA
>JAJXXG010000407.1 GCA_021781255.1 Acidobacteriota bacterium | reverse complement strand
AGTTGCGAGCCCGTGCGATTGGCCGTCGCTTCCAGCAGGTCTGCCAGCCTACGCAGTACTTCTGCTCCGTGCCAGTAGACTCGCCGGTGAAGCTGGCCGGGTAGGGTGCCATGGCAGATGGAAATGAGTCGCCGGGTTTGAGCATTGTGTTGCTTGAGCTGAAAGACGCGCTGAACGTCTGTGGTCCCGCTGGCCTGCCAGCAGCGACGGAAGTATGCAGTCAGATCCTTGGAGCTGCTATGGGTGACCACAGCATGTGGCTCAAAGACAGTTTCCACGCCGGCGAGATAGAGCCGAAGACCAAGCTCCATGTCTTCGTCAGTAACTCGAAGTTGCTCCAGAAAGCCTCCATGTTGCAGGAAAAGATCGCGCCGGATGGAGCAGTTCAGGCCGAAGGAGATGGCCGTTTCCATTGTGTCGCCGATGGAGTCCGGACCCGTTTGCCGAAATAGATGTGCGTAGTTTTCAAGCGTTTGTTCCCATCCGCTTTGCAGCTTCAGGTCCGTGACGCGCATGAGAGCCTGGTTTGCGCGTTCGACAATGCGCCCCGCGACAATAAGGGGAGCTTGTGCACGTGAGGCGAGATGCCGACGCATATGGAGCATGATCCAGTCGGAGAGGGGCGGCGTGTCGTCATCCAGAAATAGAAGAATGTCGCCGTCGGCCTCTTGTGCGCCTGTGTTTCGCGCGGCTGCCTGCCCACGATTTTGCGGGTTAAAGTGCCAATGCAGATTTTCCTGGTCGGCAAAATCCATGGCGAGTGTTCGTAACTGTAGATCTTCGCCGTCACTCACCACATGGATATCAAATTCCGGGTATGACTGGCTGAGCACCGAGGGAAGAGTTTCACGCAAGATGGATGAGCGCTGCCAGGTGGGAATCACGACGCTGCAGCGCAGCGCGGGATGAGAGCTATGCTCCGAGCTGGGCATTCAATCCATAATCTCCGCGGGCGACTGACTGCGGTAGAGCGGCAGCGCAATGGAAAATGCCCAGACACCGAGATAGACAGCGCCACTGATTACGCCCAAGGCGAGTAGCCAGTAGGGTGATATGTAAGCCGAAATACCCCAGACGAGCCCAAGTTCGGCAATGAGAACCACCATGGGCCACGTAAGTCCATTGAGTAGCACGCTTAGAAGATCGAAGAATGCGATGTTGGCAATTTGGCATGCTGTAAATGTGAACCAGATGCAATTCACGAGGAATTGCGTAATTGCCAGGCCTGCGGCAAGACCCATCGCGCCGTAGTTCGGCACCAGAATCAGCGCACACAACACACTGAGGGCTCCGCCACAGAACGACATCGTGGCGGCCTTCTTCACTTCATTGCAGGCATAAAGCAATTGATCGGAGGCATATCCGATGGCGTGAGAGAACGCAGCCACTAGTAGCCACTGCATTACAGGCACCGCTCCCATATATTGAGGACCTGCTACCAGGCGGATAAGTGGCCGAGCGAAAAGCGCACCAAGAATCACAAATGGTAGAACAGCCCCAAAGACAACCATTTGTGTTTGAAGAAAGGTGCGCCGTAACGCCGTCTGGTCGGACTCGGCCGAGGACTCGGAAAGCAGTGGGAGTGCAACGCTGGCGCCTTTATCCACCAGATTCCAGATCTGCCTTGGTGCTTTGCTGGCTAAACCAAAAAGCGCGGCATCCGTCATGGTGCCCAGCGAACCGAGAATGATCCACACAAGCACATCGAAGAGATACCCGCTGAGATTGTTGATGAAGGCCCAGAAGCTGAGGTGCAGGAATGGCCGCAGGGTACGGAAGCGAAAGAGCAGGGGATTCAGACGTGCGCCAGGGATTGTGCGAGGCAATAAGACAGTGAGTAGGACAAACTGCAGCGCAGTGGTGCCCACCTGAACGGCAGCCAAACCGACGATGCCTTTGCCCATCCTCAGCACCGCGATGGATGCGATAACCTGCACCGTCGTCGTCAGAAGTTGTGTCTGATTCAGGCGATCAAAGCGGAGCATGCCTCGATAGGCCTGTTCGATTGCCATGCTGCAAAAGCCTGAGAAGACGATGAGCGAGGCAAGAATAAAAAGGACCGATGCTTCATGTACGTAGACATGCGGAATGTTGAACGGGCCAGGAAGCATACGCGAGAAGCCGTAGAAGACGGCCACGCCGATGATGCCCAGAAGCATGAGCGTGAGGAACGAGGTGCCAAGCAGTTCATTGAAACCTGATTTGTCCTTCTCGTCGTTGACCGCGACGTAAGCCTGGACAAGGAGATTCGAAAGGCCCATGTCCAGCAGATAGAGTGTCGCGGAGATGGAAAGGACGAGAAGATAAAGGCCGTACTCGGGTACCGAGACGCGACGCACCACATAGGCCGTCAGTGCGAGGTTGATGGCAATCTGGTACAGGTGTCCCGCGTAGTTCCAGGCGATGTTTTGCACGGTGCTTCTGCGCATGAATCTCCCGGCCGTAAAGGCCTCCAGTCTTCAGGATGAAGAGGTTGCGCTCATCGGTCAACTGATTTCTGGCTGAACCAGTTAGTACTTTGGCGCATTCCGGGAACGCAGCCGCCGGACCGCACGCCGGACGAAGTTGGAGAATGCTGCCGGAAAAGGCAATCGGTAGGACCATTCGCTCCGGCGAAGAGCAGCCCAGACGCGCATATCCACGATCTTTTCCCGTTTGAGATACCCACGGAGCCAGCGGTAATAGAAGCGCCGCGCCGCCTCATCGGTGGAGGTGTTGAGAGCGCGAATCCATCCGGTGTCCTCACCGCACCGGTAGCGCTCGCAGCAGGTGCTGCTCACATAGATTGGAACGGTGAGTGCAAGCTTGGCGAAGAAGGCCTCGTCCTCATAAAGCTGAAAGGTGCCCGGATGAAAGGCCTCTTCGAATCCGCCTACAAGCTGGAAGGCCGAACGCCGCACAACAAAGCTGGACGGACAGGGAGCGCCCCAGGGACCCAGCGGGTACGAGCCAACAAGAAGCTCAGGAGGCAAGTACACACGGTCTGCCGGCGACAGGAGCGGGATGGAGTTGGGCGTATCGGTCTTGCGCTCGGCATCCCAGTCAACCCAGTATTCGCTGTGCCCGTAGGCGAAACCAACTTCGGGATGCTGGTCGAATATTGCGAGCCGCTCGGAGAGTTTGTCGGGCAGCCACACATCGTCGGAGTCAAGAAAAGCAAGGATCTGCCCTTGTGCATGCCGTTCGCCAAGATTGCGCGCCGCATCCATGCCACGATTACCGCCGAGCTGCGCCACATAGTGAATCTGTCCGGGCCTTCGCGCTGCGTATTCCCGTGCAATGGCGCTGCTCGCATCCGTGGAGCCGTCGTCCACCAGCAGTAGCTCCCAATGCGGATACGTCTGTGCGAGCACGCTCTCCACTGTTTCTGCAAGGAAGCGTTCGCTGTTGTAGAAGGGAGTGATGATTGAGACGAGTGTGTACGGTTCGGTCATCGCTCCCTCAAGCATCCACAGTTTTTGTTGCCTTCACACCGATAATCAGTTCATAGTCCGGATCGTGGAATTCAAGCTCTTGTGCGGTAAGCTCTTCCTGTATTAGCCCGTGAAGAAATGCGGTGCATGTGAGTACGTTGCCGTAGGATCGGACCAGAACATTCGAGGCTCTGAAGACGTTTTCGAAGGCAAATTGCGCCGAGCGCGAGGTGAAACGCCACAGATCCTCGCCGCTGCCCGCTATCAGGCTCCCGCGAATCACAGGCGAAATGCCCGGCACAGTAGCCAACAGGCTCCCTCCGGGTTTCAGCATGCGACGCAGCGTTTGAATAGCGGCCATATAGTCGCGGATGAGGAATAGCGTTTGTGTGCACAGAATACAGTCAAAGAGAGCTTCCGGAGCTGCGTCCGTTTGTTGAAGGTCCAGCGTGATGGTGCGTGCGGAATTCTGTGCATTCAGGTCAATCACGTCGCTCTCCGTCACGGCGCTCCCGCCAAAACGAAGCGTGTACTCGTTGCTCTCTATCTCGGCAACGCGGCCACGAATTGCGTCACGGTGCTCCGCAAGGAAAGCTTCAATGTAGTAACGGTCAATGTAGGCTCCCCGTCTGCCGCCGAGCTCCCCGCGATAGGGCTGCGTGCGTCGAAGCACATTCCAGTCGGTGACACGGTCGAAGGCAATCAGACTGCGCTCGACTGCTTTGCGCCTTCGTTGAAGCCAGGATTGCAGTTTGGCCGGGAAGATAAACTTGAGGCTGTTCAAACCATCTCCAGCATG
>JAJXXG010000605.1 GCA_021781255.1 Acidobacteriota bacterium | reverse complement strand
CGCAAGGCGCTGCACGCGGGCTGGATTGAAGACACGACATTCGAGAAGGCGGCTTCCCCCAAGATCTCAATTCCCAAAGTGCCTGCTCCGGCGGCGAAGGACACGGTGGAGATTATCTTCCGTCCTGATCCGAATATCTATGACGGGCGCTGGTCGAATGTGGGCTGGCTGCAGGAGCTGCCCAAGCCGGTGACGAGCCTGAGCTGGGACAATGCGGCGATTGTTTCCGGCGCGACGCTGACGAAGCTGGGGTTGGAAGAAGACGACATTGTTGAGTTGAGCGTGGGCGGCGGCAGGGTGAAGGCTCCGGTGATTGTTGCGCCGGGCCACCCGGACAATTCAGTTACGGTGTACCTGGGCTACGGACGCGAGTTTGCGGGGCGCGTGGGCTCGGGCGCGGGCTTCAATGCGTACCTTATCCGCAATACGTGGGCGCCCTTCTTCGCGACGGGCTCGATCAAGAAGGTGGAAGGCAAGTGGGGCATCGCCATCACCAAGAGCCACTACCAGGATCACCGTTCAAAGCTGTTTGGCGGCGAAGGCACCGGCAACAACTCGCTCGAAGCCGATGAAGCGCTGGGTCCGCGCGGCATTATCCGCTACGCCACGCTGGAGGAGTTCAAGAGCAATCCGAACTTCGCGCACGAGGGCGAAGGGCGCGATACGCCAACGCTGGACACGTCGCTGTTTCCCAACTGGCAGTACAAGGAAAACGCCTGGGGCATGTCGATCGACATGAACAGCTGCACGGGCTGCAATGCGTGCATTGTGAGCTGTTATGCCGAGAACAATATTGCGGTGGTGGGCAAGCAGCAGGTGCGCATCGGGCGCAACATGCAGTGGCTGCGCATCGATACGTACTTCGAGGGCGATCTGGCGACGCCGCGGGCGCACTTCCAGCCGATGGCCTGCCAGCACTGCGAGAATGCGCCGTGCGAGCAGGTTTGCCCGGTGGGCGCGACGGTGCACACGCCCGAGGGGCTGAACACGATGGTGTACAACCGCTGCGTGGGCACGCGTTACTGCTCAAACAACTGCCCTTACAAAGTGCGCCGCTTCAACTTCCTTCTGTTCTCTGACTTTGAGACCGAGAGCCTGAAGCTGATGCGCAATCCCGATGTCTCAGTGCGCTCGCGCGGCGTGATGGAGAAGTGCAGCTACTGCGTGCAGCGCATCACGGCGGCCAGGATTGAAGCGGACAAGGAGAACCGGCCTGTAGCCGATGGCGAAGTTGTGACGGCGTGCCAGCAGGCGTGTCCGGCCTCGGCCATCACGTTTGGCAATATCAACGACAAGACAAGCCGGATAGCGAAGCTGCGGACCAATGAGCGGAGCTACCAGGTGCTCGCCGATCAGAACACGCGTCCGCGGACGACCTATGTTGCCGCGGTGTTGAATCCGAATCCTGAACTTGAAGAAAAGCCGGTGGAACACGCGCCGGTAAATGGTTGAGAGGCTCGAAGCCACGATGGCAACCAGCGAAATAAAAACCAACGATCCGGGAATCGACCCCGCAACCGGGGAATACCGGGTCATCGCGCCGGGGCAGACCTTCAAGTCGGTCACAGAGAAGATTGCGCGCATCGTGCTGACGCCGACGACGCCGCTTGGATGGTTTGCCATCTTCGGCATCGGCGGCGCGGTGGCGACCCTGCTGCTCACGGCGGTGGTGTGGCTGTTCCTGGTGGGTGTCGGCATCTGGGGCATCACGCAGCCGGTGGCGTGGGGCTTTGCAATCATCAATTTTGTGTGGTGGATCGGCATCGGCCACGCGGGGACGCTGATTTCGGCGATTCTGCTTTTGTTCAAGCAGACGTGGCGCAACTCGATCAACCGCTTTGCCGAGGCGATGACGATTTTCGCGGTTGTCTGCGCAGGCATGTTCCCGCTGATTCACGTGGGGCGTCCGTGGCTGGGTTACTGGCTGCTGCCGTATCCCAACACGATGAACGTGTGGCCGCAGTTCCGCTCGCCGCTGTTGTGGGACGTCTTTGCGGTTTCGACGTACGCGACGATTTCCGTGGTGTTCTGGTACATCGGCATGGTGCCTGACTTTGGCACGATGCGCGATCGCGCGGAGTCGAAGTTTGCGCAATACATTTACGGGATGCTGTCGATGGGCTGGCGCGGCTCGGTGCGGCACTGGATACGCTATGAGACGGCGTCGCTGCTGCTGGCCGGCCTGGCCACGCCGCTGGTGCTCTCGGTGCATACGGTGATCAGCTTCGACTTTGCCGTGGCCGTTCTGCCGGGCTGGCACACGACGATCTTTCCCCCATACTTTGTGGCCGGCGCCATTTACTCAGGATTCGCGATGGTGCTGACGCTGGCGATTCCGCTGCGCAAGTTCTATCACCTGGAAGGTCTGGTGACGGAGCGGCACATCGACAACATGGGCAAGGTGATGCTGGCCACGGGCTTCATTGTGGCCTACGGGTACGGCATGGAAGCGTTCATGGCCTGGTACTCGGCTTCGCACTGGGAAGCCTTCATGTTCTGGAACCGGATGTTCGGGCCGATGGGCTGGGCCTACTGGGTGCTGATCACCTGCAACCTGGCGATTCCGCTGACGACGCTGTGGTCGAGGAAGCTGCGCACGTCGATTCCATTTATGTTTTTCATTTCGATTGTGGTGAACACGGGCATGTGGTTTGAGCGTTTCGTGATTGTTGTGACGAGCCTCTACCGCGACTTTCTGCCCTCGTCGTGGGGAACCTACCGCGCGACCAAGTGGGACTATATGACCTATGTGGGCACGCTGGGGCTGTTTACAGCATTGTTCCTGCTGTTTGTGCGCTTCCTGCCCATGATTCCGATGTCTGAAATACGCATGATGCTGCCGGGGGCCAAGATCAAGGCCAAAGCGGCGGCGGAGGCTGGCGACTGATGCCCCCACGCGAAGGAACGTACGGCCTTCTGGCCGAATTTGATACGCCGGGCGACCTGGTAAGGGCCGCGCGGCAGGCACGCCAGGATGGCTGGCGGCGGCTGGATTGTTACACGCCTTATCCGGTGGAAGAGGCAGCGGAGGCAATCGGCTTTCACCGCAACAAGGTGCCGCTGGTGACGCTGGTAGGCGGCCTGATGGGCCTGGCGGCCATGTTTTCACTGGAGACGTGGATCTCCACGCTGGCTTATCCGCTGAATATCGGTGGACGTCCGACCTACTCATGGCCCGCATTTATCGTGCCGGCGTATGAGTGGACGATTCTGTTTGCGGGTTTGTCGGCTGCGTTCGGCATGCTGGCGCTGAACGGGCTGCCCGCGCTTTATCACCCGCTGTTCAACGCTCCGAACTTCCGCGATGGGGCGACCACGGACAAGTTCTTTCTATGCCTTGAGGCGCTTGACCCGAAGTTCGACTTGAGGGTGACAAGGGCGTATCTCGAGAGCTTCCAGCCGGTCTCGGTGGTGGAGGTGGAGTACTGATGCGAGCGAACCGCCTCAAACTGACGGGCAAAATGCTCAGCCGAACCGCAGCCGCAGCGGGGATGTCTGCGCTGCTGCTGGTGGCAGGCTGCCGCCAGGACATGCACAACCAGCCGAAGCTGATTCCGCAGCGGGGATCGGAGATGTTTGCCGACCATCGCGGAGCGCGACCGCAGGTGCTGAACACCGTGGCGCGCGGGCAATTGCACGTGGACAGCTACTTCTACACGGGCGTGATTCAGGGCGCCAACGGCTACCGCGAAGAGCAGAATCTGATGCCCTTCCCGGTGACTATGGACGTGCTGAAGCGCGGGCAGGAGCGCTTCAATATCTACTGCACGCCGTGCCACTCGCGCGTGGGGAATGGCCTGGGCGAGATTGTGCAGCGCGGCTACAAGCCTGCGGCCAATCTGCACGACCAGGTGCGCCTGGCGCAGCCCGTGTCGCACTACTTTTACGTGATGACGCATGGATATGGCGCGATGCCGGACTACTCCGCGCAACTGACGCCGGTGGACCGCTGGGCGGTTGCGGCGTATATTCGCGCGCTTCAACTGAGCCAGGCGGCAACGACGCAGGATGTGCCTGCCGGGGTTCAGGTGAAAAGCCTGGGCGAGGTAGCGGCGGAGCATAGTCTGCCGGCCGGTTATGCGCAGCCCTGGGCACTGCCCACGGCGACGGCGGTGCAGTCGTTGCCGACCGACACGACACAGGGAACGCCTGCGATGGCTCCGGCCGGACCGGCAAATCCGAAGATTCTAATACCAGCAAGTAAACCGGCTCCC
>JAJXXG010001127.1 GCA_021781255.1 Acidobacteriota bacterium | reverse complement strand
CGCCCGCCTTTGACCCGATCACGGAGACTATCAATCAAGCGATAAATTATTCGGCCGGTCTTCTTGGCGTTCAGCTCACCTTATTCACCTTCATCCTGGGCACAGTCCTCGGGCGATACTCAGGGAGATTAGCCGGGACAATAATTCGACATCGATCCATATTTTCTCTCGTGATTTTTGGTCTCGTCTCGCTGACTCTTCTCGGCGCCGGACAACTTTGGGGACTACCGGATACCCTTATCCGCACTCCGACTCTCATTACCATCCTCTGCCTGCCAGCGCTGGTTATCACGGTATTCACGACTCTAAGCTGCATTCAAACCGAGAGTGCAATTCTATATTTCGGGAAAACGGAAGCTTTCAAACTTCGTCGACAGTTCAAACCACCTTGGCCACAGAATGACAAAGAAAGCTGGTTCTGGAAATCCCTCGTGTACTACGGCCTATATCTCCGGGATGTCGACAATTTCAGTCCCCTGTCAGTGCCCCAGAAACCAATCAATCGAGCAACGCGCGCATGCCGCACGTTATTTAATGCTGCGAACGTATCTTTGCAAGCTGGGCAGGATGAAGCTTTTGAAGCCAGCCTGACCGCGATTCTCTTGATAGCTGCCGGCTATACCGAGGGGCGAACGAAATATTTTGCTGGTGACGATTTATTTTTCTCTTTTCTAAATGACCAAATGGCAGCAGTGATAGGTGCAGCGGCAAAAGCTCCCAATCAAAGCCTAATCTCCACAGCCGTTAAAACATCAGGAGTTCTGGGACTTCTCAGCCTCCAGATCGGCAACCTGCCCGAAACCAAAGAAGCAGGTCACGATATAGCCAAAGGACATACACTGGTAATCTTCTGGATTGGATTATTAAAAGAGTCCTTCTTAGCATCCCACAGACTTCAACGAACTTCCGCTCCGTTTGAAGCCCTAACCCGCTTAAAAGCTATCGCTTGCACGGCGCTTGATTCGGGCTTCGCTGAAGTAGCTTCGTTAACATACACATCGACTATTCGGGAGATTCAAGCCACTTGTATCACCGGCAAAGATAGCTACTACACGACCATTGCATCGCAATGTTTGAAAGATCTTTTGAGCGTATGGTACTACCCGATTTTGCGCGATAAATGCCATCTTGGAATTCACCATACGCACAGACAAATGGCATCCACCGTTCTGGAATTAGCCAAATCACAGATCTTGTTGCGACCGGGAATCAGTTTTGATTTTAGCGATGTTCCAAATACACTGACCGGCAAAACGGCCAGCGACACGGTCATTCTCCAGGATGTCTTTTTTGCGATCGCCTTACGAACAAGAAAAGAGCCGTGGGAACATCGCGCCTGCGTCCAGCAACTAAAAGAAATTCTCGATCTCAACTCGGAAATCGGCTGCATTGCTGCAGCCGCTGGCCAGGGGCTCGCAGAATACTTTTCAACGTCACTTTTTGAGATGGCGTATGGGGTTTTTCGGGGAATTCCAGACCTCCCGAGCGAACTCCAAGACGAATTGGAAGGTTATGTATTCGAGGCATGGTCGGCCCTTTCTCGCGGCCAAGCAAATGCCCCCTATTTGACTGCTCATCAAAGTCGTGAGGCCATGTTTGCAGTGCTCGGACTCGCAGCAGCCAATGTTGCATCCTCTCCACGGGAGGCGATGAAACTGCACCTTCAGGCTGCGATCGGATCGATCCTCACCCAAGCCAAGACAAAACTCGCCATTAGGCCCTACGTCGATATGGATGATGATTGGGCATATCTTCAGTTAACTGGCGCTTGGGCGAAAGAACTTCTCAAAGACGCTGTCCTCGCTGAGGAAATCGCGTCGACAATTACGCAGGGGAAGCCATTTCGGACATCATCGGGTCTTTACACCGGCTCTTCGACGATTTTGACCAGTCTAGGTTATCCCGAAGTCTTCCCCCACAACGATTTTCATTTCCCACCCCTGAGAAACATCCGCAGGTACATTTCGAAAGACCAGGGCAACGAATTCATCGCACTTCAGAACAGTGCAGTTTCAGATGCAGTGCTATTGGCCTTTGCTTGTGACATTCGGGAACGCCGCCGTGCGCTGAGAGCGGCCATCGACGCTGAGAACGATGGACCTGAAACGAAACAGTCTTCGCCTACAACCTCCAATGATAATCCGGCGCCGCCTGAGAAATAATGTTTCGGGGGTGGGCTGTGGGCTGGCAAGAACGGCCGTTTCTGGGGTTGTAGCCGCTTCCCCCAATGCCGCAAGACGGCGAATACCTTACTTGATGCCAAGGGGCAGAAATTGAAGCCGTAGCAAAGTGTAGGCATGCACCAACCGGCCAAGCGCAGAATCAAGTCCATTTTAGGGGCAGTTCAAGGCTCTTCCCTGTAGACGCGACGTTCATTTTGGCCGGAGGCTGAGGAGCAATCAACCCATCCAGAATTTCCCACGCTGCGCGATCCAGAAGCTGCAGGTATTTCGTCACGTCATATTCCAGACCGTTCTCCATCAAAGCCAGCGGCTTTGAGCGCCAGTCTTTTACCTTGTCGGCGGCGTTGGTGATGACGTACCGCACCGTCTCCCCGGGGTGAAGGACGACGCCCGTCGCCGCGAGTTGTTTAGCCGCCAACGAAGAGACAGTGTCGTGCACGTACTCCTCGGGCGATTTGGACAGGTTGAAGCTGATGGCGAGCTCATCGCCGGTGACACGGCCCTCGCGAATCCGTAGGCGATACTCCTCGACGATTTCCAGCAACGCGGGGACCACGAGGCGCAGATCGGCACCGGGACTAACGCGCGCCAGGCATTCGAGCATCTCGCGCTGAAGGCTCTTAAACAATGCGGGCGTGTCGTGCCGGCGCGCGGCGATGCCGCGAATCTTCAGCTCACCCGTCTTGAACGCGCCGAAATAACGGCCCGGTACGCCTGATCGGCTGTCCTGCTTCGATGGACAGTAACGAATCCACTCGTAGACGCCTTCGAGAGCGAGGGGGCACTCCGCCTCCTTCTCGATGGCGCGACGAAGTTCCTCGAGGTCCGCGCCAGGACCGATACTAATCCAGATCGCGTCCACGAGAGCATGAAGAAGATGAAAGCCCCGGCGCTCCACCGCGTCCTTCGCGCGGAGCAGGACCTCGCGCCCCCAGGCTGTCACACACTCGTGCGCCTCGATCTTCCCGAAGCGCGCGTTCTTGAAGCCTAAGTAACCGAAGCAGCAGACCAAAGTCCACTTGTGGGCGTCGGCCCGCGCCTTGTAGACCGCGGCGCCGGGGCCGCCAGCCTTGTAGAGAGCCTTGTAGCGCGCACGCTTCTCCAGGATCGGCGCGAGGACGGAAGGGACCAGTCCGCGGCGCTTCCGACACAGGTGATGGCCGATCTCAGGAACGATGTTCTCCGGACAGCAAGCGCAGTTCACGGTCTCCGGAGAAATATTGCGCTGAACCATCATCTCCGGATACATCGAGGTGAAGTCGAACTCGGCGACGTTGCGGTGCCAGCCGACCTCGGGCTCGTAGACGAGTCCCCCTTTGTCGGCGATGAGCAGTTGGGCCGCCGGGCGGAAGTCTTCGGCCTGCTGCTTGTCCATCGGGATAAGGACTCCGTTCTTCCACGCCCAAGCCATCTGCATCGAGCTGAGGCTCGTGCCGATCGTGCAGCGCGCGGCCCGCTGCACCGGAATCTTCGCGATGCGCGCGATCTCGAACAGCCCGGCCATGTCCGTCTGGCCGATCATAAAGCTGTTCTTTACATCGAGGTGCCAGCGACCGAACAGGTAGCGCGCGCCGCCCTGGTAGATCGTGCGGCCGTAAGTGAAGAAGCTCCGATCCCCCCGCCCGGCCATGCCCCGTTCCGCGTCCCGGGAGAAATCGACGTCCACCCGATGCTCTTTGGCGAGACGGTCAAGCTGAGGTAACAGCACGCTGTCGCCCCATTCGGTCGTGATCACGTCGGGGTCCCACTCACGCAGGCGCCGCACAAGGGATTCCAGCTGTTCGTCGATGCCTCCCTCAAGCTCGTAGACGCGCCCATCCATCGTGAGGGTGAGGCGCCCTCGGACAGCGTGGTTCGGGTCCAGTCGGCCGCAGATCTCGGAGCCCGACAGCGCGAGGTGCATCGTGCTCAACGTGGGGAGTTCGTAGTCGATGGCCCATGGGTCGTCGCGCAGTTCGAACGCGGTCAAACGCCCGTCTTCGATCTCGAAGAGGCACAGCGCGAGCGGGAAGTGGCCGCGTTCGTAATGGTACGCCTG
>JAJXXG010001065.1 GCA_021781255.1 Acidobacteriota bacterium | reverse complement strand
TCGGTCCGCAAAGCAGTACCCGCGCGCCCAGCCGCGGCAGCAGCAGCATGTTCGACCGCGCCACGCGGCTGTGCAGAATATCGCCCACAATGCTCACGGTCACGCCGGTGAGCGTCTCCGGCCCAATCGCGCCGATCCCCGGCCGCAGATGCGTCAATATCGTGCGCAGGTCCAGCAACGCCTGTGTGGGATGCTCGTGCATGCCGTCGCCTGCGTTCACCACCGGCAGGCGCGTCGCCTCCTCCAGCAGCCATGCCGCCCCGGAGGAGTTGTGGCGCAGAATGATCGCCTCCGCGCCCAGCGCCCGCAGCGTCAGGCCGGTGTCTTTCAGCGATTCGCCCTTTTCAATGCTGGAGCTGAGATAGGAAACCAGAGTGGTGTCGGCGCCCAAAGCCTTTGAGGCAAACTCAAAGCTGGTGCGGGTCCGCGTTGACGATTCGTAAAACAGCAGTGCAATCTTCCGCTTGGCCAAAATGCGATCGCGCAGCAGCGGATCTTCGTGTTCAAGCTCCGACGCTCGCCCCAGCAGGCGGCTTACACCTTCCACGCTCAGGTCCAGAACTGAAAGCAGCGAGCCGGGATGGTAGGGAAATGGAGATGCAGGCGTGGGCGGTGTGTGCAGCGTGCGGCGTGCGGCGGCCGGGTTCATGCTAAGCTTTCACCGGAGCGCCGGGCCCCGGTCCGGTTCAGGAAGCAGCTATTTGCTGTTCGCTTTCAGCCTTTGGCTAAGAGCCGAAAGCGACGTGCTCAGTTGGTCTTCTCCACCAGAAGAACCTCCTCGGTGGAGTCGATTTCCTGAAACTTCACTTCTATAATCTCGCGGCTGCTGGTCGGAACATGCTTGCCCACATAGGTGGCCTCAATCGGCAGCTCGCGATGGCCGCGGTCGATGAGCACGGCCAGTTGCACGCGGCGCGGCCTGCCGTGGTCAAACAGCGCGTCCAGCGCGGCGCGGACCGTGCGCCCGGTGTAGAGCACATCATCGCAGATCACTACGTCGCGGCCTTCCACGTCGCAGCCGATAGCCCCCGGCGTCACCACTGGGCGCACCCCGGCCGTGGAAAGGTCGTCGCGGTAAAACTGGATATCCAGCACGCCCGTATCCACTGGGCGCTTCTCGATGCTGGAGATCAGCTTGCCCAGCCGTTCCGCCAGTGGAACACCGCGGCGCTTGATCCCCACCAGGGCCAGATCCGCGCTGCCGTTGCTCTTCTCAACAATTTCGTGGGCCAGGCGCACCAGGGTGCGCTCAATCTCCGAGGCCGACATCAGCCGCCCCTTCACCCGCAAGCCGGTGTTGCTTTCCATTTCGTTCATGACTGTTTCTCTTGCCGGATGATACGAGGGGTCGCCGCTCCGGGGCAAGTTGTGGAAAGAAGGCGCCTCACTGCTCCCTGCTCCTTATTCCCTACTGCCTGCCCCCAACCATCTCATTCACCTTCGCCATCACCTGGAAGGCATCTGCTACGTAGACCACATCGGCCTTGCCGCGCGTCCAGCCGCAGTTGGGATCGAGCGAAACAGCGCGACGCTCACCGATGAACCGCCAGCCTACCACATGCGGCTCCTCGCCATGGCAGCAGGTTGCAAGACCCTTGGCGTGGCGCGGCGTCGAGCCGGTTTGTCCCACCTGGTTCAAATGCGTCAGAAAGGGAAGAACGGAGTTCCCTTCGCCGCCCTGATCCACCAACGATTTGGAGCTGCCCAGCGATGCGCCCGAGGCGCGCAGGAACTTCAAGATCAACTCGCCTGCTTCCGCAACGTGAACCTGTCCGTCGGGCTGCTTCTTGGTCCAGCCCGCTCCGGCGACGAAGAGCAGCTTCGCATCCGGCCGAATGGTCTGCTCATCCTGTTTGGGCGCTTTCAGCCCGGTCACAGTTGTGCGCAGCGCCGGAAGTTCGACGGCGATCTGTTCGACCGGCGCCGCGGCGGGTTCGGCGGCATAGGCAGCATGCGTGCCTGCGTCGAGCAGCAGAAACCACGGACGCGCCGCGCGGCTGACCACAGCCTCAATGCGTTGGCGGTAAAACCAGCGCGCGGCCTCAATTCCGTCCGCCCCGGCAATCGCCGTAATATGCGAATCGATCAATCCGCCCACGCGATGCGCGACGCCTGCCATCACCCGCGCAAAACGCGAGCTCTGCGGAGCGATAACGATCGATGCGTTCGCCGCGCGGCAAAGAGCTTCGCAGGCCGCAGCATCGCTCGAATAGCGTGCCTGCGCGAATGCCTCACCTTGCACGCCCAGCAAGCGCGCTCCGGCCCCGGCAACTGCGCTTGCCGCGCCAGCCGCATCCTCCGCCACAATCCCGACGATCAGCGCCGCGCCCGTTCGCGCAGCCAGCTCCTTGCCCGCGGTCACCGCTTCGAGCGAGGCTTTGCTCAGCGCGGAGCCGGTTTCATCGGCGTGGGTCAATACCAGAATCGATTCCATAGTTCGTTCCTCAATGCAAATTTCTTCGAAAAAAATCCGTTCAGGATGACAACGTGATTCTTATCCTTTTCCCAGCCACTCCACAATCTCCGCCGCGATCTCGTCGGGCGTCATGTTCTTCTCGACACGCGTCTCGCGCTGCTGCTTGGGCAGACTCACCGAAACGTAACTCAGGCTATTGGCTTCGAGCGCGGCCGTTTTTGCCTTTTGCAGCGCCGGCATTATGGTGCGCATATTCGCCATGCCTACTTGCGGATTGTTGCGCGGCTCGGCTAGGTTGCCGGTGGCCCAACCCAGCACCGCGGGCGCGCCGGCGCAAATCGAGACCTGATGCTTGCCGCCTTCGACGCGCTCCAGCACCTCGAAGGAGCCATCGTTGCGCAGGTCAATTTGATCGACGCCCTGAAACTGGTCAGCGATGCCAAGGCGCTCGCCCACCAGTTGCAGCGTGACGCCCGCGCCGCGCGACGCCGACTCCCATCCGCCGAAGATAAGTAGCTTGCTGCGGTCGAGACCAGGCAGCGCTGCGATGGTCTCGGCCAGCACTGCCGCCGTGGAGTGCGCGTCAGGAAATCCGCCGATAGGACCGTCGATGGGGACCAGCTCGAAGGCAACCTTCTGCGCGACGGTCATCATCACCTGCTGCAGCTTGGCCTTGGGGCCGAGGGAGACGAGCCAGAGCTTGCTGCCGGGGTTTTTGGCGGCAAGGGCAGCGGCTTCATAGAGCGCGCTCGCAGCCCATGGGTCGAGCACCGCGGGCAAGACCATCTCGTTCTTGATCCCAGGACCACTCGGGGTGGTGGTGGGTTCGAGCGTTTGCAGCGGATCGGGTACAATCCCAGCGCATACAACGATTTGTAAAACATGTGCCATGTTTTAGCTCCTAGCCTCTAGCTTCTAGCTCCTAGCTTTTTGTTTCCGAACGCAGCTTTTGGATGAACGATCCAAGCATCTTGGATACTTCATTGCTGAGGGCCTCGGCCTCATCAAGCGCTTTGCTGCTTCCCATTCTGAGTCTTCTCGCGACTAAAAGCTGAGTTTGTAATTCATAAGTCGATCCTTGCGCCAGTCCAAGAAACTGACGGAACTCCCCGGGGAGTGATCCTTCCGCGCCCTTCGACTATATTGCTTGCCACTGAAACATTAGCTCTCCGCATCTGCGAAACCAACCCGTAGACCTCATCCTTCGGGAATGATTGAGTCAACTTGTAAATGCACACAGTCAACTCAATAGTCTTTTGCCAAACAATTAAATCACGGTAGTCCTGCGCCAACTGTCTTCTCTTTGCCTCTTTCAGAGAAACGAAGCGTCCTAACCAAAAGCCAGGAGCTAGAAGCTAGTAGCGAGAAGCTGCATTCTCAGTTCTCCGCCGAATGAAAGCCGCCCGCCCCGGCCTGGAACTCAATGTTGCTGTGCTCGCCGTCGGGCGAGTGAGGGCAGTTCCACAGGCAGCCGCCGCAGTGCACGCACTTCTCGCGTTCGAATGCGGGCGCGCCATCGGGGCCGAGCGCGAGGGCCTGGCCGGAACACATCGCGATACAGGTTTTCTCTTCGCAGGCGATGCAACGGCGCTTATCCAGAAAGACGACATGATCCGCGAATCCCGGCATGGCCTGCACCTTGCCGCCCATCAGCAGCGCATCCTGGTGCGTGACCAGCAGGCGGTCGTCGAAGGGAATCTCTGGCCAGCCGCGCGCGGTCATCAGCGCATCGTGCAGCGGACGGCCATCATTCACGGCCAGCGCGGCTGCCTGCTTCAGCTTGAGGCCTGCCGCCTGGGTCATGCCTTCCCGTCGAATCTGCTTCGGCGCGGGCGGAATGCTCGTCCTGAGCGCAAGCCGGCCGCCGGTGAGTCCGGTGAGACCCATGCCCACGAGTCCGCGTACGAACCCCATGTGAAAACCGTTGCGCGCGTTTCTGGCTTCGCGTGCTCCGCGCTCCACCCAGCTTGCGCGGCGTCGTGCTTCGTAGGTTGCGGCCAGGTTCTCCTGTGTGAACGGCTTGCCGGCGCGCAGCAACTCCAGCACCGCTTCGCCCAGTTGCACGCCCGTGGTCCACGCCTCGTCCACGCCAGAGCCGGTAAGCATGTTGGTCGAGCCGGAGCCCTCGCCGATGCGCGCGAACCCGTCGCCTGTGAGGAACGGCTCGCCGTGCTTGCCCGATTCTTCAAGCGACTTTGCGCCCCACGAGCGCAGCGTGCCATTCCTGAGGTGCTGCCACAGAAGCGGGTGCTGGATGTAATGCTGCAAGTAGCGATAGACGGTGCGCGCGGGATCGCCCAGCCACGAAGGCACGAAGATGCCGACCGAGACCAGGCGGTCAGGATGCACGTAGAGAAAGCCGAAGATCTCCGGCTCGGGAAATCCGAAGGTGTGCCAGACGGTGCCTGCTTCAAGCTGCGTGTCTTCCGGCAGCTCGACGACGAACTTCATGCCCAGCGCCCATTCGCGGCGGGCGTGACCGGCGGGCAGGCCGAGGCGCTCGTCGAGCTTTTGCCCGACCGCGCCCACGGGGCCGTCACCCACGACGGTGAGCTGCGCGCGCACGTCCATTCCGGCCATGAATCCCTCGGCCGGCGCGCCGTGCTTGTCGACGCCCTGATCGGCGAGGCGGAGCCCGACGACACCTGTACTTTTACGGTTTGGATGCTCCGCGAAGATCGGGCTGCTGACCGGAGTTCCGGGCCATATCTGTACCAGCCCGCTAGCCATTAGTTGTGAGCCGACCCACTGGTTGAACTGGCCGATCGAAAGCACCAACCCGCCGCTCTTATGCAGAAACGAGGGCGTCCAGGGCAGCTCGAACGCACCGTCATTCAGCCACAACTTTTTTCCCAGACCAAGAAAAAAATCTCCAAAGCGCAAGAGCGCCGAGCGCCGGCTGGCGCCAATGGGATCGAGCAGGTAAAAGACGCGCTCCTGCTTGACCGTCGCAGCCATTGGAATCTCAGCCGGATCAAGCGTGGGAAAGCTGGATCGAATTCCCTCGGCGCGAGTGACCACGCCGCTGACGCCGGCGGCAAGATCGTCGGCACGTTCGTAGCAGAGCACCTGCAGGGGCATGCCCGGCACAACGCGGCTCTCGAAGGCGGGGTCGGCTGGATTCTGGCTCCAAGCCTGCGTCAGCGTGGTCAAAAATCCGCCCGTCGCCGGGCCAAAGCCGGCGCAGGCGATGTCGACTTCCATCGTCTGGCGACCGGACTCCGGCGTTTGTGCCGCTGAACTCATGCCGGGTAGTCCAGCGCTTCGGGAATCATCACTTTGCTTGCGTTTTCGGCGGCTCGGTCCTTGGCCAGCCGCGCGCCGCTCAGGCACATCGTCAATCTGCTCTGCAGGCGGAGGAACTCGCTCGCCCCCGCGCAGCTTGCACATGGCCCGGCCTTTTGCGGATGGCTGCCGTCTGCCTCCAGCACGTCCACCGCCATGGCTGTGATGCCCGGCATCGTCTCTTCCAGCTCTTCCAGCTCGCTCGCGAGAAAGCAGTTTCTGTGCTCTTCGTCGTCCCACGCCGGATGCCGGTTATAGCCGAAGACCAGCTCGGCGCAGATGCGCGAAACCTCGCCGGCCGCCTGCGCCGCCTGCGTGTGGCACAGGTCGCTCAGGAATTGCACAGTCCCTTCCAGTCCTTCGGCGGCTACGGCATCGGTGGCTCCGCGCGTCTCCAGTTCCAGCACGTCGAGAATCTGGCAGCGCGATGCCATCAGCCAACTGAGCGCATCGGCCAGGGCGAAGGTCACGCCCTGCCGCTGCCCGTGATAGAGCTTGGCGCCCGACGGGTCAGTGGATTTTTGCAGATAGTTCAGCGTCCACGCCCACAGGTTCATGGCCGAAGCCAGCGTGCAGGCGCCGCTGCCGGGATGGTCGCTGGCAATCTTGCGCATCTCGCGCGTCCAGGCGCGGAACTGGGCAAGGAAGACTTCGGAGGTCATGGTGACGGTCAACTGGCGGCGCTGCACGGCTTCAGGGCCTTCATAGGTGGCTTCGAGCTGCGCGTCCATCCACTTGTTGGCCAGGAAACCGGGACAGTCTTCAGTGATGCCGTAACCGCCCATCAGGCTGACTGCCTCGCGCATCATGTTGGCACCGTGGCCGGTGTTCCAGAGCTTGGTTGCCGGGCACAGCACGTTGGCCTCGGCGTCTTTCAGCACATATTGCACCAGCGGATCGGATTCGAGCACCGTGCGGCGAGGGCTGTCTTCCTCAATCTCCATCAACTCGACGGCCCACTGCTCGCTCTCCTTGAGCGCCTTCATTTCAGCGCGCCCGCCCAGGACGCCGCGCTCTTTCAGGATCGCTGTTTTTTGCTTTTCCAGAGGATCGAGCACGTCAAACAGCCGCGCCGCGGCAAAGCCCAGCGACGATGCCGCCTCGCCGGCAGCCCACACATCCACCAGGCGGTGCAGCGCGTCTTCGCGCTGCTGGATGCCCTGTTCGTAGCGCACAGAGCCGGGCTTGGCGCCCTCGGCGCCGCGGAATCGCTGGCGCTGGTAGCGGATCACCGGCTCGACCGCCGAAAGCAGCTTGGCCGCCGTCATCAGGCCCACCGGCACGCGGGTGCGGCGGAAGACCGCGTCGATCACTTCGCTGTGGTTGAAGTTGGGCACGATCGTGCCGTCTTTCACCGTATAGCCGCCAATGATGCGGCTGGCCGGAACCTTGAGGTTGAAGACGGGATCGCCTGTCGAGGAGAGCTGGTGCACCAGCTTCTTGGTGGCGGTGCCACGGTCGTAGATGCCTTCGTCGCCCTCTTCCATGATGACCATGCAACTGCCCTTGATGCGGGGGTCGTCGGAGTTCACCGCCGCAGTGACGAAGTTGGCAAATGCAATTCCGGTAATGAATCGGCCGCGCTTGTCCACTTGCAGAATAGGCTCTGCGCCGTCTTTCCACTCGGCCACGCGCAGCTTGCCGCTCAACATGCCGGCATCCACGCCCACGTAGGGTATGGGCTCGGTGAGCGCAAAGGCTCCTCGCCAGGGCTTGCGGTCTTCGCCGGGCTGCGGAGGAGCAGAGAGCGTTTTGTAGCGGGTAACTTGTTCCTGTGTGCCGCGCTCATGGATAGGCGAAAGGGCGAGAAAGCCGGCCAAACTGGCAGTGGCTGCGCCGCCGTCGACCCATGCAAGCTCGTAGGCAGCCAGACCAAGCGCAAGATTCTTGGGACCAATGATGAATCCGCCCTCTTCCGGCTCCATAAAAGCTGCCGTGATTCCGGCGCGGTCGAAGGCGTCCATCATCTCTTCTTTGCCCGCGGTCCACTCGTGGGTGTTGCGCTCTCCGGCGGCAACCAGGCGCGCCACCGTGCCCCTCGCCACCCCGCGCGCCGATTGCACCAGCATCTGCAGGTCGAACCGGTCGGCGTAGCGCCAAAGAATCTGCCGCACCGCATCCCCTGGGAGGGTTAGCATGATTTTCGTTTCAGAAGCCACATCTACGCTCATACCAGCGTCCTCAATCCGCACCTCGATTTTCCTCGACCCGGAAGCGCGCAAGGTGTGATCTGCATCACCTCAAAGCACACCACACACTTTTCACTCCAAGCGGAGAAAAAGGAAAGGAAGATACCCTCTATTCTCTCTTATTTTATTCCTCGAAGAACTCCAGTTGCCATTTATTCAAGGTGCTGTATGCTGATCTGTCCCTTATTCCAGCGTGCTGCAGGACTGTATCCGCCAGGCAGACAATGCTTTCGAGATTCGCCGCTCTGCTTGCCTTTTCCGCTTTCACATTTGCCAATCTTCCCGCTACCCTTGCGCAAAGGCCGCCAGTCGATGCCGTCATCGGCAATTCGGTGGTTGTCCTGACCGGGCACTGGGCCTTCTTTCACCCCGGCGACGGCATGGCCGTGACCAACAGCCTTCCGCTGGGGTCGAGCGTGGGCGCCGAATACGGCGAAACCGCTTTCCAACTGCAAGCCGGAGACCGGCTGCCGCTGCTTACCGATGGCGTGGTCGAGGCGCGCAACGTCAAAGGTGAGCTGTTCGGGTTTGAGCGCGCGGCAGAGCTGGTGCAACAGAGCCGCACGGCCAACGAAATCGCCGCCGAAGGGCAGCAGTTCGGCCAACAGGACTATATCACCGTGGTGACGGTGATTCGGATGCAATAAATAGGCGTTGGGGTGTGGTTTCCTCATTCTCGTGATTTCGCTCACTCGCATAGAAGCGCACGGATCTGCTTGACTTATGGGCCTTGTGATTAGTGTCACTGCGAGATTCTTCTCAAGAGTGTGATCTCGTAGATACGAACCCCGCGAAAGCGAATCTCAGGCGACGTGGCGGAATACGCGCCTGGGCAAGCCCGGCGAGTAGGGTGATGCGTCTTTTTGCCTTGGGAAGGAAGACGGCGGAATGATCCAAGCCGCATTCAATAGAACTTTATTTTTCGTCCGTAGCGGAGTGGCGGCGGCCAGTCTTGCCATTTTGGCGCTTGCGCCCGGCGCCTTGCGAGCGCAAACTGACTGCCTGGCGTGCCACGGCGACGCGAGCATGACCGACGCCGCTGGACACAGCATCGCCGTCGACGGCAAGAAGTTCAGCGACAGCATTCACGGCAGCCTGCAATGCAACAACTGCCATACCGGCATCAAGGGATATCCGCACCCCGAGCACATCGCTCCCGTTCAGTGCAAGACGTGCCACGCCGATCAGGCATCGGCATTGGCCACCAGCGTCCATTCTGACGGGAAGGAGCATTCCTGCACCAGTTGCCACGGCAACGCCCACGAAATCTTTCCCAATGGCGATCCAAGATCGAACGTCTATCCCCTCAACATTCCGCGCACCTGCGGCTCGTGTCACGGCAACCCGGCGCTGGCCAAGAAGTACGGCCTGCCCAACGTGTTTCCGCAGTACATGGACTCGATCCACGGGGATGCGGTGAGCCAGGGGGGATTGCTGGTGGCGGCCAACTGCCAGAGTTGCCACGGCTCGCACCAGATTCTCAGCCCCAACAATCCGCAGAGCCCCACTTACAAAACCAATATTGCAGCTACCTGCGGCAAGTGCCACGCGAGCATCGAAGCGAAATACGAGGCGGGCATCCACGGCAAAGCCGTGGCCGACGGCAATCTGAAGGCCCCGGTGTGCACCGACTGCCACACCGCGCACGCCATTCTGCAGCCCACTGAATCGGCCTTCCGCATGCAGTCCACGCCGATTTGCGGCTCGTGCCACGAGGCCAAACTCTCCACCTACCACGACACCTTCCATTCGCAGTTGGGCTTGCTGGGCGGTTACGTGCAGACGGCGCGCTGCTGGGACTGCCACGAGGCGCACGATGTGAGGCCCGCGTCGGATCCGAACTCGTCCATCAATAAAGCCAGCCTGGTGAAAACCTGCGGCAGGTGCCACCCGGGCGCCAACGCCAGCTTTGTGGAGTATCAGCCCCATGCCGACCCGCACGACATTAAGCTGAATCCGGGCCTCTACCTTGTGCGGCTGTTTATGAACTTGCTGCTGATCAGCGTGCTTACTTTCTTTGTTATTCATACCCTCCTGTGGATGATCCGTTCACGCTATGAACAAATCAAGAACCGGTCAAAAGAAGGAGGAAACGATGCCTGATTTGGAAGAAGCAACGAAGAATGGCGGAGAACGCAGTGACACGAAGGGCCGGTACTTCGTGCGTTTCACGGCCGGGCAGCGATTTCTCCACGCGACGCTGTTCACCGCCTTTCTCGTCCTGGCGGCGACGGGTCTGACCATGCGCTTCAGCGAGAGCTTCTGGGCGCGCAAGTTAGCGCTCGACATGGGCGGCTTCGGCACCATTCTCTTCCTCCATAAGTTCTGGGCGTCCGTGTTGACCATCGCATTCCTGATCCATGTGAAAGAGGTCTTTCAACGCAGTCTTGTGCATCGCGACAAGGGGGTTTTCTGGGGGCCAGACTCGATGGTGGCCAACTGGAAGGATGTGAAGGACCTGCTCGGGCATTTTCGCTGGTTCCTCGGCCTCGGCCCCAGGCCGCAGTTCGAGCGCTACTCCTATTGGGAAAAGTTCGATTACTGGGCCGTCTTTTGGGGCATGATTGTCATCGGCTTCTCCGGCTACGCCATGTGGTTCGCTCCGTTTTTCGCGCAATTCCTGCCCGGCTGGGCGCTGAACGCCGTGCTGGTGATTCACTCGGAAGAGGGCTTGCTCGCCATTCTCTTCATCTTTTCCATCCACTTCGTCAACACCCATCTGCGACCCCACAGCTTTCCCATGGACATGGTGATCTTCACCGGCGTGGAGAGCGAAGAAGAGTTCATACACAAGCGTCCCCTGGAGTACGAGAGGGCTGCCAGAACAGGAAAGCTGGAGAAGCGTCTCGCCGTGGCGCCGGGGGCCTGGGAGGTCAACTTCTCCAGAGTGGTCGGATTCACTGCCATCTTCATCGGGTTGTTGCTTCTGGTGCTAACGCTGACCGCGTATTTCGGGTGAGAACGGAGGGTCAGCGGGCCACAACAACCTCGATGATCCGTTTTTTCGCGTTCCTCGCGCACGGGAACCGGACACAGGAAGGGCGCGGTTGCGCGCCAATAGCAAAACCAGGGCCGGTGGCCCCCGGAGGCATGGCTGCCAACCCGCCGCGACCAACCGTGAGCGGCGACCTTGACCAATCTCAAACAGAATTTGGTAACCCTTTTTTTGCAGAAGACGCATTCTTCCGGGCTCAATGGCGCATTGCGGGAAAGGATTCCCGATTCCAACTCCGATGTGACCCACGAGCACCCCCTTGTGATTCAGCGCACTGCGGCATTTCTTCCGAAGATTCATTGTGTTGCCGTGAATCCCGCGCGAAGATTCCGTACGCAAGCGCTGCTTTTCTCGGTTCTTGCCTGGGCCACCACGGCACACGCCGCGCAGAAACTCGAGGACGCGGACTGCCTAGCCTGCCACTCCGACCCCACCCTCACCACCGCGGACGGGAACGGCGCGACGGTCAGCCTCTACGTCGACGAGAGCAAGCTCAAACATTCCATCCACGGCCGCGTGTTTACCTGCGTGGATTGCCACAAGGACGTGACGAGCCTGACGCACGAGACGCCCCCGCAAAAGGTAAGCTGCTCGCAGTGCCATACCGACGCCGGTCAGGCCTACGCGCACAGCGTCCACGCGAAGGTAGACGCGAGCGGGAAAGTTCCCGCCAGTTGCCAGGACTGTCACGGCAACGTTCACCAAATTGAGGGCGCCGGCGATCCCAATTCGCCCATCAATCACGCCAACATTCCCGCCACCTGCGGCCGCTGCCACGGGCAAAAGTTTGTCATGGAGACATACGGCGTGAGCGTGCAGCCCTTCTTCTCCTATCTCGACAGCGTGCACGGCCGCGCCGTCGCCAACGGTTCGCAAAAGGCCGCGGTCTGCACCGATTGTCATGGGGCGCACGAGATTCTTCCCGCCAACGACCCCAAATCGCCGATTTCCAAATTCAACGTGCCCGTCACCTGCGGCAAGTGCCACACGGATATCGATGACACTTTCAAGCAGAGCATTCACGGGCAGGCTCTCGCGCGCGGTAACCAACTGGCCCCCACGTGTACTGACTGCCACGGAATCCACACCATCAGGGCCCCGTCCAAGCCCAGCTCGCCCGTCGCAGCGTGGAATCTTTCTCACGACACTTGCGCCCGCTGCCACGAGGGAGTGCGGCTGTCGCAGGAGTTCGGCGTTTCCGGCGAACGCGTAACAACATACTTCGACAGCTATCACGGCCTGGCCGCCAAAGGCGGCTCAGTCATCGTCGCCAACTGTTCGAGCTGCCACGGCGTCCATAACATCCTGCCCTCCAGCGATCCCCGCTCCACCATCAATCCCGCCAATCTCGACGCCACCTGCGGCAAGTGCCACAAAGGCGTCACGCAGAAGTTCACGCGCACGCCAGTCCATCTCCAGGAGGGGGCCCGCTCCGGCGGCATCGGTTCTATCGCTGTCCGTTGGGTGCGTTGGATCTACATCCCTCTTATCCTGCTCATTATCGGCGCCATGCTTCTGCACAACACCATCATCTGGCTCAGCACAGCAGTCGCGCGGCGGCGCTCGCAGAGCCCGTTCATGGTGCGCATGACCGCGAATCAGCGCTGGCAGCATCTGGTTCTGCTCAGCAGCTTCATCATTCTGGTCATCACCGGCTTCGCGCTCAAGTTCCCCGACACCTGGTACGCCCACACGCTCGGAATGGGCGAGCACCTACGCAGCATCATCCATCGGATCGCGGGCTGCGTGTTAATCGGCGCCGGCATCTATCACGTCTTCTATATCGCTATCGCGCGCGAGGGCCGGCGGCTGGTGCGCGATATCGCGCCCCGGCCCCAGGACGCCTTCGACGCGTGGGGCACGATGCGCTACTATCTCGGGCTGAGCACGCAGAAGCCGAAGTTTGGCCGCTTCACCTACCGTGAAAAGACCGAGTACTGGGCGCTGGTCTGGGGCACGGCGCTGATGGGCCTTACCGGCATCATGCTCTGGGCCAAGGTTTGGGTCGGCAACCTGCTGGCGCGCTGGTGGGTCGATGTGGCTACCGCCGTCCATTTCTATGAGGCCATCCTGGCCACGCTCGCCATTCTTGTCTGGCACTTCTACGAGGTCTTCTTCGATCCCCATGTCTATCCCATGAACTGGGCCTGGTGGGACGGCAAGATGCCGGTCGAGCAATATCGCAACGAGCACGAGCTGGATAAGGAGTCGATCGCGGAAACCAACGGCCCCGATTCGAAGACCACGCAGGAGAAATAGCTGCGCAGCGCAATCGCGTCTGTCAAGGCAGACGGTGGACTCTGTCTGGCTTGGAAGTCAAATGGAAGACGGAAATACCGGACACTAGCCTGTTTCGGGGAACCTATCCCCAATTCAAAGGACAAGACGAACTGGATGAGCGCTTTGGCCTGAAGTCGCAATCTGAAGGTCGCCGCTTTCGGCAGGAGCCAAATCCGCCGAATAGCCCGCGCGGCGGCGATTCAATATTCAAAATCCAGAGAGAACTGAATTCTCCGCGCGTCTGACTCCTGAAGCGGCATGAGAAAATTCGGCGCCGCCTGCGCATTCGCTCCATATACCGGATTCACGAGATTCACGTTCTGGCGGTTGAGAAGATTGAAGGACTCGGCAACAATGTCGAGATGTCCACGCCAGATCGGCACCATCCTCAGCACACGAAGATCGAAATGTAACTGCGGCGGCGTGTGCAAACTGTTGCGTCCGTATCCGAGCGGCCGGGCCTCGAAAGGATAGCTTTGCTCGCGATTGCTGTCCACGCCTGTCAATGCGTTATCGCGGAAGCCGCTGTCCGCCTGGAGAATGGGAGCAAATTCCAGGCCACGCACAACCTTTTGGAATGCATTTGGTTTTGCCGCGCGGGCAGCATCTTCGGGGTCATCCAGGATGGGACCAATTACCCAGAGACCGCTCATCACGAATCGATGGCGCTGATCGTCCAGTGACGGCGCCCTCTCCTGCGCCAGATCATAGGGATTCTGCGGCTGCTCGGCATCGCTCGAAGCGTCATCGACGGTTTTGGAGAAGGTGTAGCCAGCCATCAGCTCGAACCCCTCAGTGAACTGCCGGTTAACTGTCAGCGTTGCACCGTTGTAGTCCGAACCTGATTCGGTCTGAAACTGATTGATGGCATCGAATGCCGGATTGAGGCGTTGCGGGGAAAAAACCAGGCGGCCAAGCTGCTGCGGTGTGGGATCAGGAATCCCAAGGCTGGAAGCGTTCTGCGTGGTGAGAAGGACCGGGGGCGCGAGGTTGCTGTTGATGGTGCGTCCCAACTTTACACCGTGAACGAAGCGATATTCGGCGCTGACGGTCCATTGCGCGTGCAGTTGATGCTCGACGCCGAGCGATCCCGATTCCGCATAGGGATTTGCCAACCCAGACTGCGCCTGCCAGACGCTCGGCGCAGCGCCGGAAAAAGGCGCAGTGAAAATCTGGCCGGACTGATAGAGAGAAGCGGCTTTGGCGCCGTCAACAATCTGCTGCTGGGCGTGCACGCCGTTGAATTCCTCGATGCGATTGATGGTGGAGAGCAGGTAACGATCGAAGAAGATGCCGAAGCCTCCGCGCACGACCCAGGATTTCGACGGCGACCAGGCGAAGCCCAAGCGTGGACTGAAATTGAACGGGTGCTGCGGCAGCGATGAGGGTAAGCGGTTGTCCTCGTAGCGCAAGCCGTAATCCAGTGCGAGGCGGGGCGACAGCGACCAGTGATCCTGAATCCATGCCGCGGTGCGCAGTTCGCTGAAGTTGGTATCGGGATCCCCGAAGTTCTGGGTGTAGAAATCCGGATGCGCGGCTGAGAGAGCGACCAGGGAAGGAAAGACATACAGGCCCTGGAATCCTCCGGCATCAGCGGAGCGCAGCGCGATGTGGCTGGCAGCGATGCCAGCCTGAACGAGGTGCTTACCATACTGCCGGATAAAACTGTCGCCAACATCGATGTGCGTTTCATAGCGGCGGCTATTTCCATCCCAGGGCATGCCGAACTGGGCGACGCCTGCGACAATGACGCCTGGCTCCTGTGTTGATGCTGTTCGCAGATCAACGCGCCGCTGCGCGACCTCGAAGTCGAGCTGGTTGAGCATCTGCGGTGAGAGCGTCCAATTCCAGGAGCCGCTGATGCTGTTGTCGTCGTAGAACGCCGACCCCCGCGTGCTCAAGTCGGAGATGTCGTCGGTATGGAAAGCGTCGTTGACGGAACGGTTGTTGGTAAGCGCATAGCGAACCATGAGGCTATGGGTTGCGGAGTTGCGGTCCACCCGGCCGGAAAGCTCAGTCTCCTCATTTGTGGTAGGAAAGAACCCCTGCTGCAGGCGAAAGCCGCGCAGAGGGCCTGCCTGATTTATGGCTTCGTCGATGGTGGCGGCGAGCGCCGGACTGAGGTCGCTCGCGTCTTCGCCGCGCGCCAGTTCCTGCTCACCCGCGAGGTAATAGAAGAGGCGGCTTCTTTCGATGCGGCCTCCGGTGGAAAGCCCTGCCCGAAGGCGATTTTCGTCGGGTTTGCGAGGGACAGCCTCCAAAGCGGGTGTGCTGTTCAGAGCGCCATTCTGCACGAATAGAAATGCGTCACCGTGCCGGAGATTCCCGCCCGCGCGCGTCTCTACGTCCACTGAGCCGCCTGCCGACCCGCCAGACTGTGCGGCATATCCATGGTTTACGATCTGGAAGTCGCTGATAGCCTCCGGCGAGAGTTCCGTGCGGCTCAAGCCCGTGTATTCATCGTTGTCGTCGGTGCCGTCAATATAAAGCGCGTTGCTCGTGGGACGCAGGCCGCCTGCGCTGAAGCCGCCGGTCTCCGCTCCCGGTGTTTGCCGCGCGAGTGCCGGATTGGCTGCGGCGATTGCCGGGGCAAGCAGTGCGAAATTGAGATAGTTGCGGCTGGGGATAGGGAGTTCCTCGATGCGGTCCCGGTCGATGTTCGCTACCGGAGAGGTCTGGGAAATGTCGAGCGCCTCGGTTTGCGACTGGACGGTGACCTGTTGCGTGGCGCGTGCCGGAGCCAGGCTCACGATGACGCCGGTGTTCCGCCCAACCGCTACAGCGACAGAGGCATTTTGCCAGACGGCAAAGCCAGTAGCTGAGATCGCGAGCTGATAGCTTTTACTCGGCAGATTGAGGATGACAAACGTGCCATCGCTGTCGGTGGTCGCGTTGCGCTGAATCGCGTTATCAAGCGAGGAGACCGTGATATGAGCTCCGGAGACCAGGTCTCCAGACGTATCTGTGACCGTACCCGAGATGCTGCCGAAGGTCACGCCGGACTGCGCCGACGCATACGGATGGAAAAGGTTGAGGAAAAAGACTAGCGGAACAACTTGCCGCAGGAACACTGCCAACCCGGAACGATGCATGAGATAGCCTCTCTTGTGATTGCGCCAATTCATCGGTGACAGCAGGCGCACGAATGCGTGCCGGAGCTGTCGCTTCCTGCGGGGCTCACAAGAGAGGGATCAGATTCTGAGTGCAACAAGAGGAGGACTGCTGGTCGGTTCGGGACATTTGTCGCAGATCGGAGATAAAAAGGCGAAGATGTGTCGAGGGCTAGCAATGCGCTTCACTCCGCTCGTGAAAGCCGGCATATAACGCATCAGCTTCGTCATCACCAGCACCAAGCCGGCGCCCACCACCCAGGCTGTCAGATGAAGCTCCGTATCGTTCGCTGGAGCGGCGGCAGTGCCCCTGTCCCAGGTATCGAAGCAGTTCGCCAGCGGCGTCAACGTTCCAAAGATGACAACCAGGGCGACAGCGATTTGGAGGGTTCGCTTCGACACGGAGATAAGGGTAAATGAAAGAGCGAGCGATTTGCCACTTCCTTATAAGTTGCCAAACCACTCACCGAGTCATGATCGGGAACGAGAAGCTGGCTCATCGCCGGCCCGCGTACCCCGCAGCCCGCCCAAATCCCCTGTCGCCCGCCAACCGTGACTGCGATCACTGCATGGGCGCTCCACTGGGAATTAAATGTTTGGGTTCCAGATTCGCAGGACGGACCTGCAATTTTAACCCAAAGCTTCATTAGTTCCTTTGCTCGGCAAGGAAGGATGTTTCTGGCAAGAGCTGGGCAATCGAAATAAGTAGATTTGCAGTGGCC
>JAJXXG010000416.1 GCA_021781255.1 Acidobacteriota bacterium | reverse complement strand
CCGGGGTTAATCGGCGGCTATTGTGAACGTGGAAGCGCTGGCATCATTGAAAAACATCTTCACCGTTTCCAAGGAATACTCGGTGAGGTCTTTACCGATAAGAGGAAGCTTCTTGAGGATGTCGTTGGTGACTGTGATGATGTGGCAACCGACGGCGTCGGCGTGGAAGATGTTGAGCAGCTCTCTCGGACT
Organism: Acidobacteriota bacterium; assembly: GCA_021781255.1. The sequence goes on along the minus strand of JAJXXG010000416.1, from coordinate 4,033 downwards.
CGCCCAGATCAATTCGATCTCCGGATTTTCACGCACCATCGCGACGGCGGAGGTCATCAGCGGGACTGGGTCCACCCCGGTATCGGCGATTCTACCGGCAAAGATGGAAATATTGGAGGGCGCTCCGCCACGCAATGCCTGCGCCATCTGTTCCACCTGTCCAAGCGTTGTCAGAGCAGTGACATTGACCTGGATTCCAGCCTGACTCAGGCGGCGAACCAGTTCTGCCGAGGATTCCCCTCTCGTATTTGTCACCGGGATTTTAACGTAAACGTTGCTTCCCCATCGCGCGATGGCGCTGGCTTGACGCTCCATCTGGTCGAATTCGTCGGCAAAGACCTCCAGCGAGATCGGGCGATCGGGGATCAGAGAAACGACTTCCTTCGCGAAGGTCTCGTAGCTGGCGATGCCTGCTTTGCGCATGAGGGTTGGATTAGTGGTAAAGCCGCTAATCAGCGGATTTGCATACATTTCCAGCATTCCGGACTTCTCCGCGCCATCCGCATATATCTTCACTCTGAGATCCTGAAGCTGTTTCATGTCAGCACACGTCCTTTCCGGCTTCCTTCAATATCCATTCAACTGCTTCTGCTAATGAGGAGACACGCAAATCAGGCTGTAAGGCAGGCTCTTGTTCTAGATAACCCAGGTCAAGCCAGACAGTCTTACAGCCAGCCCGCCGCCCAGCCTCAACGTCGCGCCAGCGATCGCCCACCATGAAACTGCTGCTGAGATCGAGATCATACATGGAAGCCGCAGCCAGTAGGAGCCCCGGCGCCGGTTTCCGACAGGCACATGCGTCAGCGTCGTCGTGCCAGCAAACAAAAAAGTCATCCAGCGGTAGCGACTGGCGCAAGCGCTGGTGCATTTGCTCGACGACCTCCCGGGTCTGGCGTTTGCGGGCAACATCCGGTTGGTTCGTAACAACCAGAAGCAAAAATCCGGCCGCGTGCAAAGCAGAAAGCACCTCCGGAACTCCCGGTAACACATGCAAAGCCTCAACTGAGGCCGGCGGATAGGGCTTCCCGTCACGGAGAATCGCCTCGTTAATCACCCCGTCGCGATCAAGGAAGACTGCGCTCCGAAGAACCTGGCTCATCGTACCGATTCCCATTTGGTCTCAGATTGCTTCAGGAGCGGATGAGAGACGATAAGGTGCCAGATTACAGCCTGGAAAGCCTCGCTGTGGGGCGTGACATGGACTGGGTTCACAGTCGGAACAATGACCGCAGCGTCAGCCACCTGGGCCGCATAGCCGCCGTCGCGGCCGACGATAGCAACCACCCTGGAGCCAACAGACCCGGCATAAATCAGCGCTTCAACAAGGTTGGCGCTGACGCCTTTTTCCAGGTTCCCTCCGCCAACCGAGAAGATGAGAATACAATCCTCGCGACGCAGACGGCTTCCCTTGAGCCATGAAGCAAAGACACCGGCCCATCCCTCATCGTTCGTGCGGGCAGTCAGCTCGGAGACATTGTCCGTCGGAGCATACGCTTCAAAGCCAGCGATCTTCCGAAAATCGTTGACGGCATGAGAAGCATTCGCGGCACTGCCTCCCACTCCAAGGATGAACAATCGTCCCCCGGCCGCGCGGGTCTCCGCCAGCACAGAAGCTGATTTTTCGATCGCAGCACGATCGAGTTTGTCGATTACATCACGCGCTTCGTTCAGAAAAAGATCCGCAAAACTCATGGCGCCTCAGTTGATGTTACGCAGGTTTCTAACAATATTGCTGACAAACAACCCTTCTGACATTAGCTTAAATCCCTCGAGAGAGCCACCCGTCGTTTCGCCAGGCTCGAAATCGCAACGACCAAAAGATCGCTCTTGCTCGAATCAAGTGGCGCCTCAGTTGCGGGATACAATAATCGATCCGTCAAAATCGAACGCAAAGTCCATCTCCGTGGTGCCTGCTTCATGCATCACACGACGCAGGCGACTTCGATCAGTTGTCTGGAAGAGCAGAAAGCCGCTGCCGCCGGCGCCGACCAGTTTGCCTCCAGTTGCGCCACCGATGTTACGGCCAAGTTCGTAGAGCTCATCAATCCGATTGTTAGTCATACCCTTCGAGCGGCCGCGCTTGCGCAGCCAATGCTCATGCATGAGCGTGCCATACCTCAGGATATCGCCTGCTTCAAGAGTGCTTTGAATCTCATAACCAAGCTGCTTAGCAAAGTGCAGACCTTCGAGCATGTTCCGATCCCCACTCTCGGACTTCAGTTTCTGATCAATGAGAATGCTCGACGCATCTCTCGTGGTCCCTACATAGAAAAGCATGAGGGAGTTGCGGAAATCCTGGATAGATGATTCGCTCATCTTCAAGCTACTCAAACTTACAGCGTCGTCCTTGTGGTACTCCTGGCACAGAATGCCGCCGTAAGCCGCAATATACTGGTCCTGTTTCCCTACAGGTTCCTTGAGCCGGTTCATTTCAATTTCGACCGCCTCCTGGGCCAGAGCCTCCGGGCTCACGGTGTGCCGCTTGTAGGCATGCAGAACATGAATAAGGCCAACCAGGAATGTGCCCGACGACCCGAGCCCGGTTCCGGCCGGAACATCCGCAATGCTGACAATCTCGATCGGGCTTTCGATGTCGAGCATTTCGACGACTTCGCGGATCAGCCGGTGGCGAATCGCATCCCGGGTAGGCACCTTTTCATATTCCGAATACTTCAGAATGTATCCTGGTGCGAAACTGTGGTTCGCGCATACGTATGAGTATTTGTTGATCGCCGCTGAGATCACAAAGCCGCCGTGCTCCCGGTAATAGGAGGGCAGGTCGGTGCCACCCCCTCCGATTGAAATTCGTAACGGAGTTCTGGAAATGAACATTAGTCTCTCCCATGATGGTCGGCGGCCGTCAGATTATCTGGCGCTGCAAAGCAGCCTGTCCGTCTCATGTAACCCTTCAGGTGTCCCAATCTCGTAAAATCGCTGTTTTATCTCAAAGCCACCAAGACAATTTGCACGGATAAGCTGGCCGTAGACAGCACTGAGATCGAATGTCTCAACATCCTTCCACTGCTCAAAGGTGCTCGATCGCAGAATGCCAAGACCGTAGTCGATGTACTGCATTTCCTGAGTGCGATTCACTTTGTCATACGTTCGGATCCTGCCATCCCGAAAGACAGTATTGCTGTTGTCCCATTTGTTCTCATTGCGAAAAACGGTCATGAGACCGAGCGTGCCGGCAGCGAGGAAGGCTTCATAAACAGGCCGGAAATCGATAGGGAGATAGCTGTCGCCGTACATCACGAAGAAGTGGTCTCCAAGCAGCGGCAGGGCGTTCCTGATTGCCCCTCCGGTTCCTCGAAGCACGCTTCCGTCGCGCGAATATGAAACCTCGCAGCCGAATCTCGCGCCGTCCCCCACGTATTCTTCGATCTGCTCCCCTAGATAGCCAATGCAGATGATTACCTTTCGTATGCGCTGGCCCACCAGAAGACGAAGCTGATGATCGATGAACGGCGCTCCTGCCACAGGCACCATGGACTTGGGCATGGTGGCCGTAATCGGACGAAGACGCGTGGAAAGGCCTCCCGCCAACAGCACGAGCGGGGGCAAAAGTTTATCGCTCATAGATGCGCTCGTCTACCAGCAGGCTCATGATCGACCGCTTCAACGCCTCTCGCGTGTTCCATTGATTCTTCCAGCCGAGGTTCCGGATGCGGTTCGTATTCAAGCGGACAATCGGGACATCGCCCTTCCAGCCGCGGTCCCCGCCGGTATACTGGTACTCAGGAAGCGGTTGGAGTTTGAGTATCTCAGCCGCCAGATCCGCAATCTCCGTAACGGTAATGTAGTCTCCGGTTGCAACATTGAACACGCGAAATGTAGACGGCTCATTGGCATTCGCGCAAAGCACGGCTGCGACCACATCGTCGACATGAATATAGGACTTGCTCTGCTTGCCGTCGCCAAGAATGCGGAGTTGCGTGGAGTCCTGCCGCAACCGGCGAACAAAGTCAAAGCCGACTCCGTGCGTTTGCCTGCCTCCCACTACATTGCCAAACCTGAAGGCTCGCGCGCTCAG
>JAJXXG010000772.1 GCA_021781255.1 Acidobacteriota bacterium | reverse complement strand
CTTTGCTTCGACATAAAGCCGCGGCAGGTCGCGGTTGACGACCGCTTTCCAGATCACGCGGAAGGCTGCCTTGGGCCGGAAGTAGTACTCGTCGTAAAAGCGGTGCACCATCTCCATCACGTAGTCGACGGGCAAGCCAGGATATTCGATATGCGCCATCTGGTGGCCGCCGCCGTCTTCCATGCGCTCGTTGGTGATGAAGTTGTTGGCCTTTGCAAACTCGTAGAACTCGGTGCCGGGATAGGCGTGCGCGATCGACACTTGAATGGTTTCCACATCCAGCGTCTTGGCAAAGTTGATCGTGTTGCGGATCGACTCCTTCGTCTCGCCGGGCAGGCCCAGAATGAAGTCGCCATGAATCGTGAGGCCCAGGTCGCGGCAATCCTTGGCGAAGGCGCGCGCGCGTTCCACAGTTGCGCCCTTCTTGATGTTCTTCAGAATCTGCGGGTCGCCGGACTCGAAGCCCACGATGAGCAGGCGGCATCCGGCTTCCTTCATCGCCTTGAGGGTGTCGTAGTCCGTGGTCACGCGCGAAGTGCAGCTCCAGGTAAGACCAAGAGGCTTCAACTTTTCGCACAGCTCAATGGTGCGGCCCTTCTGGATATTGAAGGTGTCGTCGTCGAAGAAGAACTCCTTTACCTCGGGAAAGTTCTGCTTGGCCCATGCCAGCTCGGCGGCCACATCGTCCGTCGAGCGCTTGCGCCACGCATGCCCGCTCAGCGTCTGCGGCCACAGGCAGAACGTACACTGCGCCGGGCATCCGCGCGTGGAGTAGAGCGCGATATACGGATGCAGCAGAAAGGGTACGTTATAGCGCGTCACGTCCAGATCGCGCTTGTAAATCTTCGTGGCCCAGGGCATCGCGTCCAGGTCTTCGACCTGCGGGCGATCGGGATTGTGAATGACCTTCCCGTCCTGCTTGTAGCTGATGCCGAGAATCTCATTGAGCGGCTTGCCCTGCGCAAACTCAACCACCGAGTAATCGAACTCACGGCGGCAGATGAAGTCCAGCGCGGAGCACTCATTCAGCGCCTTGTCGGGAGAGGTGGTCACCGGCGGCCCTACGAACGCAATGCGAATGGAGGGATTCGCTGCTTTGATGGCCTCGGCCAATCGCTGATCGCCCTCCCAGCCCACCGTGGAGGTGAACAGCACAAGGAACTCATAGTCCTTGCAGATCTTGATGGTCTCCTCGGCGGAGACGTGGTGAGGCGGCGCATCCAGCAGCCGCGATCCTTCCAGCAGGCCGGCCGGGTAGGTCAGCCACACGGGGTACCAGTAGGACTCAATCTCACGCGTCGCCGGCCAGCGTGAGCTCGCGCCACCGTCAAAATTCTCAAAAGACGGCGGGTTCAGAAACAGCGTTTTCAAAGGCATAGGCATCCCTTCAATTCTACCATTCCGGCTTTTTTGAGCATTCCAAAAGGGGAAACGTCGCGCTACCGGTTGTGCAACTCGTGCAGCCAGTCTTCCATGTGTCCCAATGCGCGCAACAGGCTCAGGCGCGCCTTGTCGAGATCAAATCCTGCATTCAGAGCATCTTCCAGCTTCTGGCGTTCATCAATGCGGGCCAGTTGCTCGGCCTTGGGTGAAAGCTGCGACGGCGCGCCCGGCCCGGTTCCTGCGCCATTGCCCAGATCCAATTGCGTCAGCACGGTCTTCAGCTGCTCGCCGGCGATCTGCTGCTTCAGGCTGGCCACTTCTGCCAGCGCATCCAGTTCACGCAGGCTGCCCGTGAGCGAGGCAATCTGGATATCGCTCTGTCGCTCCGCCTGCTCCGCTTCGACTTTGGCCCGCAGAGCGTCTGCTGCCGACTCCCGCGCCTTGGCGCGATGCCACATGTCAAGCAGCGGCACTTGAATCGCAATTCCCGAACTGAAGTTGTTCGCCGGCAGGGGCTTTGAAAAGTAGGAATTGACGCTGTTCAGCAGCGTCGTGTTGCGATTGTATTGCGCGATGAAGCTCAGTTGCGGCAGGTAATTGAATTCTTTGTCGCCTTTGGCCAGTTGCTGTTTTGAGCGCGCCAGCAGCTGCGCGGCTCCAATGCCCGCTCGCGGGCGCGCAGGCCCATTGCCGTTGATCTTCGGAATCTCTGGAATGCTGGCATGCACCGGCATCATTGACTCGGCTGGCAGCCCTGTGAGCGACGCCAGTTGCGTGGCAAGCGTGCCCGCGCGCGACTCAAGTTGCAGCCGCTTCAGCTTGATCTCTGCCGCCGTCAGCCGCGCCTGCAAAAGCTCGCTCAGCGGGTCCACGCCTGCTTCGGCACGCTCCTGCTCGATTGCCACCAGCCTGCTTGCGTAGCCTTCCTGTTCATGGGCGGCGTCCAGTTCGCGATTGACCGTATCCAGCTCAATGTAGGCTGTTGAGGCATCCAGCGCCACCTGCTCTCGGGCGTCGCTCAGATTGGAACTGGCCGCCTGCAAGCCAAAGCGCGCCGCATCAATGTAGCGCTTCTGCGGAACCCCGAATACCAGCGACTGCACGGTGGCCGTCCATATTGACGGCGGAGTGCCCGTGAAGCCAACTTCAGGAAACGTTGGGAGCCCCGTGCTCAAAAGCACGGAAGGAATGACGACGTCCTTGCTTTCTGAAAGCGCCGCCGCGGCTTTCTGCACATCGGCCTCTGCCAGCTGCACCTCGCCGCTGTTGCGCTGCGCAAGATCCACCACAGTCGTCAGAGATACCTGCCCTTGAAGCAGCGCGGGAGCGGCCGTAAGCGCCATTCCAATCAGAACGGGAAACCACGTGTGGCGGGATGTGTTTCGATTGCTCAAATGTTCAGATCCGGTCAAAATTTCAGGTCCTGTGCAGGACGGTAGTCATGAGCCAGTTGCAGCGCTGCCGCCCGTTCGTGCTGCGCTCCCGCCAGATCGCCCAGTTGCGCCTTCAGTCGCGCAAGCTTGGTGTGCGCCACAAACGCCGGAGCCTCTTCGGACTTGAACGAACCCGCCAGGTAGCTCTGCAGCAATTTGGCCGCCAACTCGGGATTTCTCTTCGCGGTAATCAGCAGCGAAGCTCCGTCATAGAGCGCCACGCCTTCACGCCGGTCGTGCTCCGCCGCCTTCACGCCGTTCTGCATGGCTGCGTCCAGGTCAGTCCAGCGCGTGCGCCGGCGATAGAAGCTGGCCAGGGTCATCCACTGGAAAGCCGGATACTCGCTCGCGGTGATGGCTTGCTTGAATTCCCGCTCAGCCGTCGCGTAGTCCTTGCGTCCCTCGGCGATGCGTCCGCGCAATTCATGGGCGCGGGCCGGGTCCACGCTGTCCAGTTGCGAAGCAACTCCCAGAGCTTTGTTGTCGCCGCCGCCCACGATGCCCGGCGCCGTGTCGTAGAACTCGCCCAGATCGGCAAGCGCCTCGGCATTGCGCGGGTTCAGCCGCGCAGCCGTTTCAAACTCCGTCCGCACGCGCTTGGCCAGCGAGTAGGCGCTCAGGAACGAGGCACGCTCCGCCTTCTCGCCCAGCGCGCGTCCCAGCCAAAGGTGATAGTCGGAGGTCTGGCCGTCCTGGCTGACGGCGCGCTCGCACTCGTCGGCCGCCGCTTCCCATTGCTCCAGCGTGAGCCGCACGCGGCAGGCCAGGTTGTGCGATTCCGCGGATGGGGTAAGGGAAACAAGCAGCGCCAGGGCAAGGTCGGCCTCACCCGATTGCAGCGCGGCATTCGCCTGCGTCAGGGCGGCCTGCGCGGCCTGCGCAGGCACAGCCATGGCCATGGCCGCGGCCAGCATTCCGGCTTCAAGCGCCTTCCTCACCGCACGACCTTGATCGGAATGCCTTCCTGCAAAGGCTCTCCGGAAGTTGTGCCCGTGGCGACCTGTTCCCCTTGGCTGAGTCCGGACAGGATGGCCACCTGGGTCAGGTTGAGGGTGCCGGTTACTACCGGAGTCTTCACCAGCTCATTGCCCGTGACCTTGAACACATAGGGCTTCCCGCTCTGTGAGAAGAGAGCCTCGCGGGGAATATTCAGCACATCCGACTGGCTTGATGTCGTCACGGTCACCGTCACGTTCGTGTCCGGCAACAACGTGCCGTCGCCTTTGTCAATCGCCACCAGCACCTCGCCCACGTTGCGCGTTCCATAGGTCATCACGCTGACCGGGGTGCGTTCGATGTGTCCATGCCACAGCAGTTCCGGCTTCGCGTCCCACTTGATAAGGATCTGCTGCCCAACAGCCAGGCGTCCGATGTCCGGCTCGTCGAAGTAGGCCCTCACGCGGTCATGGCCCAGGTCGGCCATTTCCAGCAGCAGCTTGCCGCTCTCGGCAAACTCAGTTGGCGAAGCGTTCAGGCTGTACACGGTGCCGGAAATCGGCGCTCGAACCGTGGTTTGCGCCTCCACCGCATTCGCTGCGGTCAGCGCGGCCTCCGCATCGGCAAGCGCAGCCTGCGCGCGCGCCAGGTCTGCGGCGGAGTAGCGGCTTTGCGCGGTCTGCTCCGACGCATGCAGGCTTGCCTCGGCAGCTTCCAGCCGCTGACGCGCTGCCGCCACCTCGCTCTGCGACGCCGCACCGGTCGAGTTCAGCTTGATCAGCGCTTCAAGATCGCGCTTTGCCTGGTCGAGGTCCAGCCGCCGGCCTGCCACATCGGCTGCTGCCATCTGCCGCTGCTCCACGGTTCCGTGGTGCTGCACGGAATCCAGCCCGGCCTGGGCCGTTTTGACTCCGCTCTCGGCCGCCGCCACACGCGCCCGTGCCTCCAGGTCATCCAGCAACATCAGGACCTTCCCGGCTGGCACCTGGTCGCCGGCCTGCACATAGACCGCCTTGACCGTGGTGGCAATCGGGCTGTGGATTTCGTAGTTCGCCTCCGGCTCCACGCGCCCATTGGTGCTTATGGTGCTTGCAAGCGAATCCCGCGTGACGGTGGCGATGCGCACCGGCAGGCGCTGCCGGGTAAGCTCGCGCACCAGGGAAAAAACCACGACAAGTAAAATGCCCGCGCCGAGCCAAAGCCAGCGCCGGTCCAGTTGCTTTCTTGCTTCAGCCATTCAATCAACCTGAGACAGTATATAAGACTCAAAAACAGACCCTTAGGAATCAGAAAAATCCTGCATGCCCGCTGCTCTGGCCAGCTCCTCAGGGGACTCGTACAATCGAACCATGTCACAGGAACCCCGCTACACCGACGACCATGCCAAGGCCGGTCTGGACTTTGCCTTTCCTGCCATCGAGACCTGGCAGAATCAGTTCCCAGGCTACGAAATCGTGATTGACGACCCGGAACTGACCTCGGTCTGCCCCAAGACCGGCCTCCCCGACTTCGGCGTCCTGACCATACGCTACATGCCCAGGCACCGCTGTCTTGAACTGAAATCGCTCAAGGAGTACCTCTTCAGCTACCGCAACCTGGGCATCTTCCAGGAAAACATTGTCAACCAGGTTCTCGAAGACGTGGTCAAGGCCTGCAATCCGGTCTGGGCCGTGGTGCGCGGCGAGTTCCGCCCGCGCGGCGGCATCGGCACCACGGTTGAGGCGCGCTGGCCACGCCCTGAAGCCTGAGCGCTGCTCGTCGCCGCACCCGGCATTGGGCGGCTCCCGCTCCGGTGTGATATTCGTGAGTCCTCGCCTTTTTTGTTCAGGATCTAAACCGCTTGCCTACGTCAACCCAGCCTGTTCGCGCCTACATCAGCCCCGCGCTGGGAACGTTTGTGCTGCTCCTCGGCCTCAACCTGCTCAACTATATTGACCGCTACATCCTGCCCGGCGCGCAGCCGCTCATCCAGCGCGAGTTCCACTCCAACGACCAGCAGATGGGCGCGTTGACCACCGCCCTCTTTGTGACCTACATGCTCGTCGCGCCGCTCACCGGATGGCTGGGCGACCGCTTCTCCCGCAAGCCTCTCATTCTCTTTGGCGCCATTCTGTGGAGTCTGGCCACGCTCGGCACCGCATGGGTCCATGACTACTGGACCCTCTACATCCGCCACGCGCTCGTCGGAGTCGGCGAGGCCACCTTCGGCATCTTCGCGCCCGCCGTGCTGGCGGACTTCTACCCCGCACGCGACCGCAATCGCATCCTGTCTCTCTTTTATCTGGCCATTCCCGTCGGAGCGGCGCTCGGCTACCTTGCCGGCGGGCAACTCGGAACCCTCTGGGGATGGCGAGCGCCCTTCTTCCTTTGCGCCATTCCGGGCCTGGCCATTGCCGCTCTCTACGCCTGGCTGGGCCACGAGCCGGAGCGCGGCGCCTGTGACCGCATAAGCGCCACCGCAGACCGCGCCACCGTCACGGGACTCTTCCGCAACCCAGCTTTTCTCACCGCCACCTTTGGCCTGGCGACACTCACCTTTGCCATGGGCGGCATCTCGGCCTGGGTGCCCACCTTCCTGCATCGCTCCGCCGGGTTGTCCGTCAGCAATGCCAGCCTCGCCGTCGGCGCCATCACCGTGATTGATGGCATTGCCGGAACACTCATTGGCGGATGGCTGGCGCAGCGCTGGCTCCGCACCAATCACCGCGCGCTCTATCTCGTCTCGTTCTGGAGTGTCGTGCTCACTCTGCCTTGCGGCGCGCTCGTCTTTTTCGGCCCGCCGTCATGGGAACTGCCCACGCTCTTTGCCGCTGAATTCTTCCTCTTCCTCAACACCGGCCCGCTCAACGCCGCCATCGTCAATTCGGTTTCCGCGCCCGTGCGGGCTACAGCCGTCTCGCTCAACTTGTTCTGCATCCATTTCTTCGGCGACTCCTTTTCGCCGCAGATTATCGGCGCCATCTCTGACCGCGAGAAGAGCCTGCGCTTCGGCCTGGGCGCAACGCTCATCGCTCTCGTTGTCTCCTGCGTCATTCTCTTGGCCGGTGCGCGTTTCGCTCCGCCGCTTGAGGAAGCCCCGCAATCCGGCTTTTGACGATGGCAAAAGGACCGCGCCACAGCCAGCCCGCAAGCCTGCTCTTTCCGTCATACTGGGCATATGGTTCCGGCAGGCACGGCGGCTCATGCCGTCCTCTTCCTCAGTTGGCTTTTGGCGTTGGGATGGATATGGCAGGCCCTGACCTCGCTGCCCGGCCTGGCGCGCCTGCCTGACCTCGCGCGCGGTGGCGCAGGCCTGCCGCCTTTGCCGCCCGGCGACGGACCGCACATCACCGTCATTGTGCCCGCGCGCAACGAAGAAGCCGCAATCGAAAACACGCTACGGTCGCTGCTGGCCTCCACCGCTGTACGCCTGCAAATTATCGCCGTCGACGACCGCTCCACCGACCGTACCGGCGAGCGCATGGAGGCGATTGCAGTGGAAGCAGTGACGCTGGGCTTCACGCACTCTCTCAAAGTGCTGCACGTGCGTGAGCTGCCCGCAGGCTGGATTGGCAAGCCGCATGCCATGGCTCTGGCCGCGCAACAGGCCGCCGCCCCATGGATCCTGTTTACTGACGGAGATGTCCTGTTCCACCCGAATGCGCTCGAACTCGCTCTGCGCCAGGCACTCACAACCCGCGCCGATCATCTGGTGCTGGTGCCTTCGCTCATCCTCAAGTCAACCGGCGAACGCGCTTTAGTGGCCGCCATGCAGGTGCTGGCGCAGTGGACGGTTCGCCTCTGGAAAGTCGCCGACCCCCGCGCCCGGGACTTTATCGGCGTCGGCGGCTTCAACCTCATTCGCCGCGAAGTCTACACGCAGCTGGGTGGCTTCGAGAGCCTGCGCATGGAGGTGCTCGACGACCTGCGTCTCGGCTGGCGCGTCAAGCGCGGCGGCTTTGCCCAGCGCGTGGCCATCGGCGCAGGCCTTGCGCGCATCCGTTGGATCCACGGCCCGCTGGCCGTGGTGCGGCTCGTGGAGAAAAATGGCTTCGCCATCTACCGCTTCCGAGTCGGCCTCACGCTACTGGCCGCCTCCGGTATCGCCCTCCAGGCCGTCCTGCCTCTGGTAGCAATGGCGGCGGGCGGGTGGTCACTGATCGCGGGGCTGGTCACCTATCTTGGAATCGCACTGGTCTACGCCGCCAACCGCCGCGTCACGCAGGTCTCGCCCTGGATGGCGGTCTTCTTCGCGCCCGCTGCGGCGCTTGTGACCTTCGCCTTCATGCGTTCCATGGTCCTCGCATTGCTCCGCAACGGCGTGGATTGGCGCGGTACGCGCTATTCTCTCGACGAATTGCGCCGCAATGTCGGTTCTGGGTGGTAGCCCGCTACTTTGCCGGCTTTTGGGCCAGCGGCTCCTGCTGGCGCGCGCTCATAAAGCTGCGATGCCCGCCGGAGCTGCGCAGGTTCGGGTCGCTCACGGGTGGGCGTTCCTGGTCGCCTGCAAAGCCATGCAGCAGCCGTGGGTTCGGCGCGAACTTCGGCGGCCCGCCGTAGAACTGCCGCACATGGTTCAGCACAAGCCCCGCGCGTCCGTGCATCGGCTTGACGATGCCGCGCACATGCACATCCATATCGCGAAACTTGCGCAGGTCGCCCACATCTTCGCGATCTTCCCAGGGATTGATGATGGTAAACCGGCACTCGGCATCCGGCGTGTCCGGCGAGCAGACGTCCAGATAGCGCGTGCCGTCGGGCAGCTCCACCACGTTGTAGATGTGCGCCGTGACGCAGACGTCCTTGTTCACCAGCTTCGTGGCCTGGTCGGCGCTGACGCATGGCTTCTGCTTGCCGGCCCAGCCCAGCGGAGCAGCCGCAGCAATCCCAAGGAGCGCAATCCACGCAGTCCAACGCATCAGGAAGTCTTCCCTATAAACTGCCTTGAGACTAATCCAGCCCTGTGCGGGAAGGGAAGTTTCAGTAGCGCTGGGTAGCAGAGCGCGCTTACCGCGCTCCCACCAGCTCGCCGCTCTTCGCGCCCTCGCCGTAGTGGCTCTCCACGTAGTTGTCCAGAATCTGCTTGAACTCCGCCACAATCGTGTCGCCGCGAAGCGTGGTATACAGCTTGCCATCCACATAAACCGGGGCCTTCGGCTCCTCGAACGTGCCCGGCAGGCTGATGCCCAGGTTGGCGTGCTTCGATTCGCCGGGGCCGTTGACCACGCAGCCCATCACGGCCAGCTTCAGCTCTTCCACGCCAGCGTACTTTTTCCGCCACTCCGGCATGGACGTGCGCAGGTAGTTTTGAATCTGCTCGGCCAGTTCCTGAAAATACGTACTCGTCGTGCGTCCGCAGCCGGGGCAGCTCGTCACCTGCGGCATAAAGCTGCGAATCGACAGCGACTGCAGAATCTGCTGCGCCGCCAGCACCTCTTCCGTGCGGTCGCCGCCCGGCTTCGGCGTCAGGCTCACGCGGATTGTGTCGCCAATGCCCGCCAACAGCAGCGGCGCAAGGCCGGCCGTCGAGGCAATCAGCCCCTTCGAGCCCATGCCCGCCTCAGTCAGCCCAAGGTGCAGCGGATAGTCGCAGCGCGCCGCCAGGTTGGTGTAGACGTCGATCAGGTCGCGCACGCCGCTCACTTTGGCTGACAGGATGATCATGTCGTGCCCCAGCCCGTAGCGTTCCGCGGCCCTGGCCGACTCCAGCGCGCTCACCACCATGGCTTCCATCATCACATCGCGCGCAGGCAGCGGATCGGCCAGGCGGCTGTTCTCGTCCATCATCCGTGTCAGCAGAGTCTGGTCCAGCGAGCCCCAGTTCACGCCGATGCGCACCGGCTTCTGGTTCTCCACCGCGCACTCCACCATGGTGCGGAAGTTGTCATCGTCCTTGCGCCCGATCGACACATTGCCGGGATTGATGCGGTACTTGGCCAGCGCCTTCGCCGCCGCAGGAAACTTCTTGAGCAGCAGGTGACCGTTGTAGTGAAAGTCGCCCACAATCGGCACGCGGATGCCGCGCTTGTCCAGGCCGTCCACAATATGCGGAACAGCCGCCGCGGCGTCCTCGTTGTTCACCGTCACGCGCACAATCTCAGAGCCCGCAAGAGCCAGCGCCGACACCTGCTCAATGGTGCCCGCCACGTCCGCCGTGTCGGTATTGGTCATCGATTGCACGACGACCGGAACCTCCCAGCCCACACGGACTTGCCCGATTCTGACCGTCCCCGTCTTCCTGCGATGAATATCCGGCATAGCGACCTCTCTTTCAGTTTACCTGTTTCGCCACTTCTGCCGGAAGTCTCTGCAATCAGAACGCGATAGACCCTCCCCGGCCTGCCTGCTGTCCCCGTCTTCCCGGTCCGGAGATATCCCCTCTCGCCTGTCGCGCGCGCCAGCGGGTACAATAGAGGCCATGTGGTGCCGTCGCATTTCCCGCTTTGCCATGCTTGCAGTCCTCCTCGGGCTCACTGCATCCCTGGCCGTTTTCGCGCAGTCCACAAGCCATCGCGGGCGCAAGTACAAGTCTCCGCCAGCCACCACGCGGATTGAGGTCACCATCCTCCGCAACGAGGATGGAGACCCCATCGAAAACGCCTCCGTCATCTTTCATCTGTTGGGCGACAAGGGCAACATGGAATTGAAGACCAACGAGGACGGCAAGACCGTCATCGACGTGCTTCCAACCGGCTCCAAGGTGCTGCTGCAGGTGATTGCCAAGGGCTATCAGACGTACGGGCAGGACTACGAAATTGACAAGCCCGAGATGACGATTGAAGTCAAGCTCAAGCGCCCCGGCCAGCAGTACTCCATCTACAAGCAGCCCCCTGAGGCAGCCAGCGCCGGAAGCCCCTCCGCCAAGCCCGCGGGCGCCGCCAAGGATGGAGCCGCAAAGGATGCTGCCAAAGACTCCGCTCAGGACTCGAAGAGCACGACCAAGGGCAAGGATGCCGGGTCCGCCAGCCAGACCGGCGACAAGCCGGCCGCCAGCCAGACCCAACCGCAGTAGCGCGCTTCGCCGCACAATCAGCATGGGAGTGCCAACCCTGACCCTGCATGGCAAATCGGCGCTGGTCACCGGCGGCGCACGGCGCATCGGCCGGCAGATTGCTCTCTCCCTCGCGCAGGCCGGAGCAGACGTCACCATCACCTTCAGCAATTCCTCCGCTGAGGCAGCTCAAACCTCACAGGCAATTTGCGATCTGGGCCGCCGGGCCCAGGCCGTGCAGTGCAACGTGCGCTCCGAGGCCTCGATCCGCGCGGCTGTCCAGGCCGCAGTGGCGTTTCACGGCCCTCTGGATGTGCTCATCAACAACGCCGCCGTCTTTGACTCCGCTCCCCTCGACCGCATCACCATCGAGCAGTGGGACGCCGTCTTTGAGACCAACGCTCGCGGCCCGTTTCTCGTGGCGCGCGAAGCAATCCCGCATCTGCGCGCTGCACGCGGCCGCATCGTCAATATCGGTTCGCTGGGCGGCATCAACGCATGGGCCGGCCACGCCCACTACTGCGCCTCCAAAGCCGCTCTGCACATGCTCACGCAGGCCATGGCCAAAGCCTTTGCTCCCGAGATCAGCGTGAACTGCGTAGCGCCGGGCTGGATTGAAATGGATGGCGACCAAGGCGACGAAGCCGCGCGCTTTGCCGCGCGCACGCCCATGCACCGCAACGGCAACGCGGCAGATGTCGCCGAGGCCGTGCTCTTTTTTGCGGCGGGTCCCGCCTTTGTCACCGGGCAGATACTTGCAGTCGATGGCGGGCTGGGACTCTAGTCTTCCGCGTCCTGTGAACGTGAAAACAGCCTGCTCCAGAAGCTCTGCGATTTGCCGCTCTTGCCGGCTCGTTTCTTGCCCTTCGCGTTGAAGGAGAGCGGCACGTCGTCCAGCAGCCCGATGGCCTCGGGCTGAGGCGGCCAGGCCGCTCCCTCCACCGCCGCCCTCGGATTGCTCACATATAGCCTCTCGGCGGTTTCCTTGCCCCACCGCTCGGCCACATACTCATAGCCTCGCTTCAGCCGCATCGGACGCCAAACCGGGTGATGCCCGTCGCTGGCCAGAAAGTGAACCCAGTCGCGCTCAAGCATCGCGTTGGCAAAGGCCTCCGCTGCCGGGCCAAAACGCCCGTAAAGTGACGAAGAAGTTACCTGCACAAGACAGCCCTCGCGCATCCACCGCGCCAGCAACTCGGGCTTTCGCTGCAGCACGGGATTGCGTTCCGGGTGGGTAATGATGGGCGTGTATCCCGCGCCCTTGAGCGAGCGCATGGCGTCGGACAGTTGCGGCGGTATCGCCACGTCCGGGAACTCAATCAGCAGGTAGCCTCTCCCGTTGATGGAGTAGCGCAGCGGATTTGCCAGCGCATCCAGAATGTTAGCCGCGTTCATGTGAAAGTCGCAACCCAGGCTTAACTCCACGGTGTCCCGCAGCGCCTCGCGCAGTTCCGCCACCCGCTCTTCCACGACTTCAGGCTGATAGGGAAAATCGTCGCTCGCGTGCGGCGTGCAGACGATATGCGTAACCCCTTCGTTCGCTGCCTCCTGCGCCATCAGCAGGGAAGTCTCAAGGTCAGGGGAGCCATCGTCCACGCCGTAGACAAGGTGTGTATGTATGTCGATCATGCGGTTCCGATTTCCCGCTCGTCCAGGAAGCACCTCAGCGCGCTGCCAATGCCTCAATCATCGAGGCAAAAATCTTCCACCCATCCGCCGACCCCAGCAGCTTTTCGCTTGACCGGTCGGGATGAGGCATCATGCCAAGCACGTTCCGCTTCTCGCTCAGAATCCCGGCAATGTTGCTCAGCGATCCATTCGGATTCGCCTCCGCCGTAATCTCGCCTGCGGGCGTCGCATAGCGGAACGCGATGCGGTCCTCAGCTTCAAGCCGCCGCAGATCCTCCGCCGTGCAAAAATAATTGCCCTCCATGTGTCCGATGGGAATCTGCAACACATCGCCCTTGCTGAATTGGCTGGTGTACGGACTGTCCGCAGTCTCCACGCGCACATGCACCTGCTTGCAGATGTACTTCAGGCCCGCGTTGCGCATCAGCGCTCCCGGCAGCAGCCCGGACTCGGTCAGAATCTGGAAGCCGTTGCAGATGCCCAGCACCAGTCCGCCGCCATCGGCAAACCGCTTCACCGACTGCATCACCGGCGAAAAGTGCGCAATGGCCCCGGTGCGCAGGTAGTCGCCATAGGCAAATCCTCCCGGCACAAGAACCGCATCCACGCCCGCCAGATCCTCCGAGTCATGCCAGAGAAAGGTGACCGGCTGGTGCGCAATCTCCGCAATCACGTTGTAGGTATCGTGGTCGCAGTTGGACCCCGGGAAGACGATAACCCCGAATTTCATGCTTCTAGGGTATCAGCTTGGCAGGCGGCAACTGTGCAACTTTCCTCGCCGGAGCGTATCGGGTCACCAGGCCGGGCTGTGTGCCGCAGAAAATGCTGGCCCCCCAGGCGGGCAGCCAGCTCGGTGAGCGCCGGCGTTGAGCGCGCTCTCAGTAAGTCAAATGAAGCTCCGCTCCCTTGCCGGTGTCGGGAACCAGCGCCGTGACTCGGTGATGCTCCACGTCAAAGCCCGTGGAGACATGCTCCGCGCCGGCGCCATCCAGCGCGGATTCGGTGGCGTCCGATGCCGCTTTCGCAGCCCCGTAGACCTCCACCGAAAGCACCGTCCACCACGGCGCAAAGTTGCCCTCGTGCGGCTTGACTGTCACGTTAAGTCCCTGCGCTGTTCGCTGGCACGTGAAGCCCATCCGCAGGAACTCGCCTTTTCTGAAGTTGTAGCTCACGCCATCGTCCAGATACAGGCTTCCTGCGCAGTCTCCGCCCGCCGCCGTCGGGGGATAAACGCGCAGCGTCAGCGGACCCTGCGGCTTCTCGTCCGTACTTTGCACCAGCGGCTGCTCGGGCACAATCGCGCCCGCGCGCACAAACACCGGCAGCGTGGCAAGCGTGCGATGAAGGTGAACCTCCGGCTGCCGCACCCCGGTGTTGTCGATGGCCTTCCTGCCCGTGCCGCCGTCCACGCGCGCCCCGGTCCAGTAGTCGTACCAGCCCACCGGCGGCAGCGCCACCTGATAGTCATCCATCTCGTCGGGATAGGGGCTCTGCGCCACCAGCAGGTCCGGGCCCAGCAGGAACGCACCGCCGTCGCTCAGGTCAAGCGGCTGCCCGTCCAGCGCGCCATGCGGAAACTCCAGAAACAGCGGCCGGTTGATCGGCAGCCCCGTCCGGCTCATCTCCTCGGCCGCCGTATAAATGTAGGGCATCAGCCGATAGCGCTCCTCGATGTAGCGGCGGCGCAGCGCCAGGTCTTCCGCCGTGCCGTCTTCCCACGGCTCCTGCGCATTGGTGCCATTGGCCGTGTGGTCGCGGTCGATGGGTTGAAACGCTGCCACCTCAAGCCAGCGCGTCAGCAGCTCCGGCTGCGGAGAACCGGCAAACCCGCCCACGTCCGCTCCTGCCATGGCGAACCCGCTCAGCCCCAGGTTCAGCAGTTGCGGAACCGTCTGGCGAAGATGGTTCCACGTGCTGGAGTTGTCTCCGGTCCACGTCACCGCGTAGCGTTGCCCGCCCGCAAAGCTGGCGCGCGTCATCACAAAGGGCCGCGTATTCGGCTCAAGCTTCAGCAGGCCCTCGTAGGTTCCGCGGCTGTTCTGCATGCCAAAGATATTGTGTACCTCAAGATGGCTCGCCGTGCGCGTGGCAAATCCCGGCTCCTCGATTCGATGCTGCACATTGTCGGGCATCGTTTTCGAGGGCACATCGAAAATTGCCGGCTCGTTCATGTCGTTCCAGAAGCCCGCCACTCCCTTGCCCACAAAATCCTTGTAGAGCGTGCCCCACCACGCGCGCGATGTCTGCTGCGTAAAGTCGGGAAACACGGCCTTGCCGGGCCACACCACGCCCACATACGTTGAGCCGTCGGGATTCTTCACAAAGTGGTCGCCCGCCGCGCCCTCGTCATACGGCTTGTAGCCCGCATTGGGCAGATCGGCAATGTGCAGATCTGTGATGAGGATGGTCTTCAGATGCTCGGCCTTCAAATCCTTGATCATCTGGTCAAAATGCGGAAAGCGTTCAGGGTCAATCGTGAAGGGCCGATTCTTCAACTGATAGTCGATGTCCAGCCAGATGACGTCCGCCGGAATCCGCTCGCTGCGCAGCCTGCCTGCAATGCGCCGCACCTCCGCCTCGGGATAGTAGCTGTAGCGCGACTGCTGAAAGCCCAGCGACCAGAGCGGCGGAATCGGCGTCTTGCCCGTGAGCCACGCCCATGTCTCCACCACGTGCTTCGGCTCGGGACCGTACAGGATGTAGAAATCCAGCGGCCCGCCCTCCGAGCCAAACGAATAGCCGTCGCGATACTCCTTGTTGAAGTCGAAGCTCGCGCGCCACGTGTTGTCCAGAAAGATGCCCGCGGCAATGCCTCTGCGGAAGGTCATGAAGTAGGGAATCGACTTGTAAATCGGGTCGCTCGACTCCTGCCACCCGAACGCATCCGTATTCCAGTCCGTGAAGGCCTCATTGCGCCGATCGAGCGGGCCGGGCTTGTCGCCCAGGCCAAAGTAGTGCTCGTCCTCCGCCGACTGCATGTACACACGAAAGGCCGCGCTGTGGTACTCGATGGGACGCTCCGGCATTTCGGTTGCAATCACATGCCCCTGCATGTCGGTAACAGTCAACTGCAGAGGGTCTTTCTGGATCGCCACATGCAATTTCGCCGTCTTGAAGCCCAAAGTCGCGGCTGTCGATTCCGGCGTCACAGCCACTGAGGCAGTGCGCGATGCGGGCAGCACGGCCCACGAAGCATCTTCCGGCAGCAGCCCGGCCGGTCCCACGCGCACGCGCAGCACATCGTCGCGCAGAGCCGTTATCTGCATCACGGCACTGCCCGAGCGGATCTCAATTCCATTGGAGGTTGCCCGGGAAGCGGTGACCCGGTCCAGCCGGACAAAGCCCGATTGCTGCTGGGCCCTGCCGGTTGTTTGCGCTTGTGACGTTGCGGCGAAAATCAAAACTGCAAATACAACAAACAGGAAACGTCCTGCCTTCTGCACTCAGCACCTCATGGGAGCCAAATTGATTGTTGTTGAAAAGGATAATTGCGGAGCGCGTTTATGGGAAACGAATGGAGGCCTTTGGTCGTGGGAAATTCAGATTATGACGCCTGAGGTTACCGGCGCAGCCACCTATACTCGCTGCGGAAACAGTTGCTGCCAGCGCAGGATGCACTCGGCCGCGACCAGCGTAACCACCATACAGCCCCAGTTGACCAGCACGATGGAGTCCATGCCCCGGCGCGCCAGAGCAGGAATCGCCATCAACACACGGCCTTCCAGGAAAATCAGCAGAATGCCATAACTGCGCACCATCCACTCACGATGGGCGGCGAAGTCGCGGCGTCGAACACAGGCATAAGCGGCCAGGGTGAACAGCAGCAAAGTTCCCGCCTGAACCGTGGTGAAGACGATCAGGAACCATGGACTGATGATGAACGCCATCCAGACCGCGACTGGCGCGAGGATAAGCGTCGCAATGATGTACAGCTTGCCGCAGTTGCGATGAATCCGAGGGTGGCGGCTCCGCAGCCTCGTCGAAAATTGCAGCGCTCCGAGAATGAGCGCGATTGCGCCGCCAACTCCGTGCGGTATCAGTTGCCATCGGATCGGATTGAAGAACGTCCACGCCGGCGAGCGTGCGTCGAGAATGAACCGCTCGTTGTGCCAGAGAACGAAAAGGAACGCAATTCCAAAGACCCCGAAAAACAAACGCTTCCCGAGGACTCCATGATCGCGCTGCGCCATAATAGCGCAGATTCTATATCAGTCCAGGGTGACAAGCCACGGGATTCGCCCGGGTACCATCAGCCCTGCGCTCGCAACTCGGCTGCGCGTTTCCGCGTCTGGTTCACAAAGTCTTCATCCTCCGGCAGCTCCGGCTTGATCGAGTCCAGGTTGATTGCAACGTTCGCCAGCGCGCCTTCCAGAGCAGCCCTCGCCAGCGCAATCGCCGTCGTCAGATCGGAACTCATATTCGGATTGCTGATGGCCCTGAGCCCGGCAGCAATCCGCGCAACCTCCACCGCTCCTTCAGCCACGCCCAGAGGCACGCTGGTCGCCTGCCGAAGCGCTGCGTTGATCGCGCGTCCACCATCCGAAGATTCCTTCGCGGATTTGTACGCCCGCATTACAACGTTGTACGACTCAGCATCGGCGTCGATTGCCGCCTTCAATTCCTCGCGAAGCTGTGCGAGCCGTCCGATTGCCTCGCTCAACG